>NZ_JAHEWS010000032.1:0-34930 GCF_018598405.1 Curtobacterium flaccumfaciens
CCCGCGAGCCACCTCACCCTGTGGGTGCCTACATCTCCCCCCAACGGCGGACGCGGCGCCGACGCCGCCTCCCGTAGCGTCGAGGCCGTGATCGAAGTCAGCCACCTCACCAAACAGTACGGTCCGAAGACCGCCGTGGACGACGTCTCGTTCGTCGTGCGTCCCGGCAGCGTGACCGGCTTCCTCGGGCCCAACGGCGCCGGGAAGTCCACCACGATGCGCATGATCATGGGGCTGGACCGGCCCACGTCGGGCACGGCCACCGTGAACGGCCAGCCCTACACGAGCTTCCGCGACCCGCTCCGGCAGGTCGGCGCCCTGCTCGAGGCGAAGGCGGTGCACTCCGGCCGGAGCGCCTACAACCACCTGCTCTCCCTCGCGGCGACCCACGGCATCCCGAAGTCCCGCGTGCACGAGGTCATCGACATGACCGGCCTCGACTCGGTCGCGAAGAAGCGCGTCGGCGGGTTCTCGCTCGGCATGGGGCAGCGCCTGGGAATCGCTGCCGCACTGCTCGGTGACCCGAAGACCCTGATCCTCGACGAGCCGGTCAACGGCCTCGACCCCGACGGTGTCGTGTGGGTCCGTCAGCTCGCCCGCCGGATGGCCGCAGACGGTCGCACGGTGTTCCTGTCGAGCCACCTGATGAGCGAGATGGCGCAGACCGCCGACCGCGTGGTCGTCCTCGGCCGGGGCAAGGTCCTCGCCGACGCCCCGATCGCCGAGTTCGTCGCCGGTGGCGGAGCCGCAGCCGGCACCGAGGCCGCCGTCAGCCGCGTCATCGTCCGCACCCCGGACCCGAACGGCCTGTTCACCGCGATCGGGCCGAACGCCTCGGTCACCCAGCGTGAGGACGGCTCGTTCCTCGTCGTCGGGCCCGACGCGCCGACGGTCGGCAACATCGCCGCGCAGGCCGGCGTCCCCCTGCACGAACTCACCCCGACCGGCGCGAGCCTGGAGGAGGCCTACATGGCCCTCACCCGCGACGACGTCGAGTACCGATCGGAGGGCACCCGATGAGCGCCACCACCTCGCCCACCACACCGTCGACCCGGATGTCCGGCTCGACCCGCCTGTCGTTCCCGCACCTGGTGCGGAGCGAGTGGATCAAGCTGCGCAGCATCCGGTCCACGTTCTGGTGCTACGCGATCCTGGTCGTCCTCACGATCGGCATGGCCGCGCTGATCGGGGCGAACACGAACAGCGGCGGCCAGGAGCTGCCGACGGACATCGCCAACGGCACCTTCGTGAACGCCAACGCCGTGGGTGTCCTGCTCTCGTCGCTCGTCGTCGGCGTGCTCGGCGTCCTCATCATCACCGGTGAGTACGGCACGGGCCAGGTCCGCTCGACGTTCACCGCCGACCCGCGGCGCACCGGCGTGATCCTGGCGAAGGCCACCGTCCTCGCCATCGCGACCTTCGTCGTCAGCGCCGTCGCTACCTGGATCGGCGTCCTCATCTCGCTCCCGCTGCTGGCCGGCAACGGTGTCGAGCCGGAGCTCGGTGACCCGTCGGTGTTCCTGCCGATCCTCGGTTCGTCGGTCTTCCTGACCCTGCTGGCGCTCCTCGCCTTCGGCATCGGTCTGCTCGTCCGGTCGAGCGCCGGCGGCATCGCGATCACGCTCGGCCTCCTGCTGGTCGTTCCGGGGGTGCTCGCACTCATGAGCGGACTGATGAAGGTCGACTGGCCGATGGACATCGCGGCGTTCCTGCCCGACTCGGCCGGCGGCCAGCTCTACGCCTACTCGTACGACGGCGCGAGCACGGTCGACAACAGCGGGGTCGTGCTGAACGGCTGGGGCGGCTTCGGCGTCCTCGCGGCCGAGGTGCTCGTCATCGGCGGCCTCGCCCTGACGCTCGCGCGCCGTCGCGACGTCTGACGCGACCACCCCACGGCCGGGAGGCGCGGTGCCAGCCGGCGCCGCGCCTCCCGTCGTTCACGGCGCGGGTCCACAGCGTCACTAGGCTCACAGCGTGCGCTCCGTCCCCGCCCTGCTCCTGCCCGCGATCGCGGGTGTGCTGCTGCTCGCCGGCTGCTCCGGGCCGCCGCCCGTCGACGAGGCGGCGCTGCATGCCTGGGAGAAGCGGCAGATGGCCACCGAGTCAGACCGAGATCGCGGTGCGATGTTCGCCCAGGCGTCCGCCGGACAGGGGGCGACGGGGGACGACGACGAAGCCGACCGGGGCATCACGATCAGCTTCGCGCACCCGGAGACGCTCGACCACCTCGAGTTCTCGTGCTTCGGGGACGGACACATGAGCGGTTCCCTCAGGGTCGTGTCCGGGTCCACGTCGCGGGTGCGCTTCGTCGACGAGCTGTCGTGCAGCGACGGGGAGCAGCGCATCGACCTGCAGCGGAGTGAGCGCGCCGACGTCGACAGCATCTCCTTCAACGGGTTCGACAGCGACCGGGACAGCGCCTGGTACGTCCGGGTCATCGGCTCCGAGCCGGCGCGGGACTGATCCGCCGAGCGCTCAGGACCGCCGGACGTCGTACCGGTGCAGGGTGACGCCGCCGTCGTAGCGCTGCTGCTCGAGCAGGTCGAGCTGCACGAGCGGACGGTGCCCCGACACCGGCGCATCGAACAGCGGCCGACCGGCACGGAGCACCGACGGGTGTGTGAAGAGCATGACCTCGTCGAGCAGCCCGGCGTCGAGCAGCTGACTCGCGATGCTCGGCCCACCCACGCCGATGTCGCCGTCGCCGGAGGCACGGATCGCGGCCAGCTCGGCGATCGCTTCGCCGCCGCCACCGATGACACGGGTGTCGTGGTCGGCGGTGGTCCGGGTACGGGACACGAGGATCTTCGGCTGTGCGGTCCAGATCTCGCCGTACTCGCGCAGGTACTGCGGCATCGACTCGTCGTGCCGGGCGTCCGGCCAGAACGGGTCCATCATGTCGCGCACGATCCGGCCCTCGACGGACAGGGTCATCGCGGCGGCACGGGCGTTGAACTCGCGGTGCAGCGGCTCGTCGATCCGGATCCAGTCGGGTCCGTCCAGGCCGTCGTGCTCGCCGGGGGCCCGTTCGACGAACCCGTCGACGGAGACGTTGATCCAGTAGACGAACCTCGCGGGCATGGCAGGACTCCTTCGTCGCACCGATCGGGGCGGAACCGTAGCGGTCGCCCGCGGCCGAGCGTACGCTCGCGGACGTCGCCCGTCGACACCCGCAGTCCCTCCAGCAGCACCTCCCTCAACGACGAGAGCAGGTCCGGCATGCGCCGATCGTCCACCGCACTCCTCGCCGTCGTGACGTTCCTCGGCGTCACGGCCACGGGCCTCCAGGCCGGACCAGCGGATGCGTCCGCGGTCACCGGCCGCACGGCCGAGGCGACGACCACCACGACCGTGGCGTCCGACGCTGCGAGCCGGCACGGCCGCGCAGCACCCAGCCACCGGAACCCGATGGCGCTCAGCCTGCCGGACGGACAGACGGCCGCGAGCTGTGCCGACCCGACCGTGATCCACGGTGCCGGACGCGACCGGAACTGGTACCTGTACTGCACGACCGACGCACTCACCGCGACGGAGCAGAACCCGGACGGGTCCCTCGTGCAGCACGCGGTGCCGACGTACCGGTCGACGGACCTGACGAACTGGACCTACGTCAACGACGCGTTCCCGACGAAGCCCGCCTGGGTGGGCGACGCGAACGGGGTCTGGGCGCCGGACATCGTGTACCGCGCGGGCGAACGCGGCCGCGCCGGCACCTGGTACCTGTACTACGCCGCCTCGGACACCCCGTCGGCGACGGGTCCGACCGGTGGCGGTTCCGCGGTGGGCGTGGCGACGAGCTCGAGCCCGACCGGCCCGTGGAAGGACTCCGGTGGCCCGGTCGTGGCACCGCAGACCGCACCGAACGGCGACGGCGCGCGGTGGGCGTTCGACCCCGAGGTCATCACGGACAAGGGCAGGACCTACCTGTACTTCGGCAGCTACTTCGGCGGGGTGAACGTCCGTCGGCTCAGCGCCGACGGGCTGCGCTCCGACCCGTCGTCCGAGCGGCAGATCGCGATCGACAACCGCTACGAGGGCGCGTACCTGATGCGGCACGGCGGCTGGTGGTACTTCATGGGCTCCGCCACGAACTGCTGCAACGGTGCCCTGACCGGCTACGGCGTCTTCGTCGCCCGCTCGCGCAGCCCGCTCGGACCGTTCACGGACCGTGACGGGGTGGCGATCACGAGCACCCGGGTCGGCGGCACGCCCCTGCTCGCGCAGAACGGCAACCGCTGGGTGGGGACGGGGCACAACACGGTGGTCACCGACTTCGCCGGGCAGGACTGGATCATCTACCACGCGGCGGACCGGAACGACCCGTACTACGCGGGCCAGCCGACCTACACGAAGCGTCCGGCGCTGATCGACCCGCTCGACTGGCGGCGCGGCTGGCCGGTCGTCCGCGGTGGTGCCGGCCCCTCGGACTCGGTGCAGCCGGGGCCGGTCGCCCAGCCGGGGCAACGGCCGACGTACCGGGCGTCCAGCGCGCCCGTCGACGTGCCGGGCCGGACGATCCGGGCGCTGTCGACCTCGTTCGACGGCACCACGTTGCCGCCCGCTCTCACCTGGACGCGTGAGCCCGACCCGTCGACGTGGACCGTCGCCGACGGCACGTTCCGCTGGCAGACGCAGGACGCCGACATCCACCCGCCGCAGACGCCGCTGGCCTCGGTGCTGTCCGAACCGGCACCCCGTGGCGACTACGTGCTCCAGACCACGGTCGGGGTGGACACCCCGGCCACCGGCGACGGGCTGAACTACGTGCAAGGCGGCCTGATCGTGTGGGGTGACGACGGGAACTACGTCCGGCTGACGTCGAACTCGATCTTCAACACCCGCCAGACCGAGTTCGGCAAGCAGGTGTCCGGGCAACCGGCCGGCGCGCCGAGCTACGGCAACATGGTCGTCGGTCCGGTGGGGGACACCACCACGCTCCGGATCGTGCACCGCGAGGTCCGGGGTGAGCACCGGTACACGGCGTACACGAGCCTCGACGGCCGGCACTTCGTCCGGGGCGGGACGTGGACGGCGGACCTCGGCAGCACGCCGCGGGTCGGACTCATCTCGCTCGGCGGCTCCGGGTTCACCAGCACCTTCGAGGACCTCCGCGTCAGCACGGTCGCCACGAATCGCTGACCGCGGCGGGGCGTGGAAGCCGCAAGACACCGGTGTTCGCACGCTGAACCGCGGTCTGCGCGTGTTCGACCCGCGAACACCGGTGTCTTGCGTCACCGCCCCGTCGCTGTCAGGACTCCTCGGAGATCGCCCCGACGGTCTCGCCGGTCTGCCCGGCCTCGAGCTTCCGGGCGACGTCGGCCTGGCTGATCATCCCGACCAGTCGGTGGCCGTCGATCACGGGGAGACGCCGGACCTGGTGCTGCTCCATCGTGGTCAGCGCGTCACGGATGTCGTCGTCGGCACCGATCGTGACGACCTCGCTGAAGCCCAGGTCCTTCGCCGTGTAGTCGCCGGGGGTCCCGCCCTTGGCGACGCACTTCACGACGATGTCGCGGTCCGTCAACACACCCTTGAGCTTGTCGTCCTCGCCGCAGATCGGCAGGGCACCCACGTCCAGGTCTGCCATCTTCTTCGCCGCGTCGACCAGCGTGTCGTTCTCGCCGACACACTCGGCGCCCTCGGTCATGATCTCGCGTGCAGTGGTCATGGTGCGTCCTTCCATCGGTTCTGGGAGTCCCCGTGTACGCGTGGCCGCATCCCCGTCGACGCAGATCGCCGTGCGGCCCGCGTCGACCGGACAGGCAGCGGACCACTGCGCGTTCAGCCGCAGAACGTCGTCGGTGAACCGGATACCCGTCGGGATGCGAAGATGCATCGTTGGTGCCGGAGCCGAGAACGAGGGTTGGATGATCCCGACGCAGGAACACGACGCGAGCGCGCCGCTGCTCGACGGTCGGTACCGCTTGGAGCAAGCGATCGGTCAGGGCGGCATGTCCGTCGTCTACCGGGGTGTGGACGAGAGTCTGCACCGCCCGGTCGCGATCAAGCTGTTCCACGCGGGCATCGTCGACATCGCCCGCCAGGAGGCAGAACTCGGCGTCCTGGCATCGCTCGAGCACCACAACCTCGTCAGCCTGCTCGACGCCGGGGTCCTCACGGGCCAGGACGGCACGCAGCAGCGTTACATCGTGATGTCGCTCGTCGTCGGGCAGGACCTCGAGGAGCGCCTCGCCGTCGGCCCGCTCGCGTCGCGCCACATCGCCGAGATCGGCTACGACATGGCCGAGGCCCTCGACTACATCCACGCCCACGGTGTCGTGCACCGCGACATCAAGCCGTCGAACATCCTGCTCGTCGACTACGGCAACGGCTCCGACCGCGCCCGCGCACGCCTGACCGACTTCGGCATCGCGCTCGCCGCCGGGGTCGAACGCCTGACCGCCGACGGCGTCACCACCGGCACCGCCGCGTACCTCAGCCCGGAGCAGGCCCGCGGTGGCGAGGTCGGCCCGCCGAGCGACGTCTACTCGCTCGGACTCGTGCTGCTGCAGTGCTTCACCCGCCGCCGCGAGTTCCCCGGCTCGCTCGTCGAGTCCGCCGTCGCACGGCTGTCCCGCGACCCCGTGGTCCCCGAGCCCCTGCCCGAGCACTGGAAGCACCTGCTCCGCGCCATGACCGCGCAGGACCCCGCGGCCCGTCCGCTCGGGGCCGAGCTGGTCACCATGCTCCGCGACGTCGTGATCGCCGAGACCGCCGCACCGGACCACGTGGTCGAACCGGCGGACGAGACGGCGCCGGTGCCGACGCGCGCCGACACGGATCGCCCCGCGACCCTCGACACCCTGCCCGACGAGTCGCTCCAGCGCACGACGGCCATGGCCGCCCGACTGTTCGACGCGCCGATCGCCCTGGTCGAGGTGCTCGACGAGGACCGCGAGTGGTCCCAGTCGTACATCGCCGAGGGTGTGGACGAGGCGGCGCGGAGCATCAGCTTCCGCAACGGCTTCGCGCCCGTCCCGGTCCCCGTCGTGATCCCGGACGGTTCCGCGCACCCCGAGATGCGCAACAGCCCCCTGGTGACCGGCCCGCTCGGCATCCGCTTCTACGTCAGCGTCCCCCTCGTCAAGCACGACGGTGCGACCATCGGCACGCTCGCGGTGCTCGACACCCGCCCGCGGCAGGCCACCGAGGACGACCTCGCGAACCTCCGCGACCTGGCGGCGCTCGCCGTCACCCAGCTCGAGATCCGCCAGGAGTCCCTCCGCACGACCAGCGACTCGCTGCCGGTCCCGCGGGTGGTCGGCGACCCGACCGCCTGACGGGAGGCCCGGTGCCAGCCGGCACCGCGCCTCCCGCCCGTGTCGTGGTCGCGACCACCGCCGCGCTGACGCCGTCCGCCGAGCGCTCACGATCCATCGCCTGACGCGCTCCCGCGCGACGGTCCGTGGCCGCTCGACCACCGGGCGGTGGTGTGTCCTGACCGCTCACGGACCCGGTACCCGGCTGACCCCTGCCGAGCGGGCGGAATGCCGGGGTGCCTCCGCGTATCGACCGGGGTGTTCCGCCCGCTCGTGCGGGGCCCGCTCAGCCGAGGCGGGTCGCGGCGAGGCCGCCGTCCACGTCGATGGTGGCGCCGTGCACGAAGGCCGCCTCATCGGAGGCCAGCCAGCGCACGGCGAACGCGACGTCTGCCGGTCGGACGGGCGAGCCGGCCGGGGTGCCCGCCGTCATCTGCGCGAGGACGTCGTGCGAGTCCGCGTTGCCCGGCGTCGCGGTGGCACCGGGCGACACGGTCGACACCCGCACGCCGTGCGGCCCGAACTCGGCTGCCCAGGCTCGGGTCAGCTGCTCGACGGCGGCCTTCGTCGCCGGGTAGAGCGCCGTGAACGGGACGCCGACGCGGGACATCCACGAGCCGATGTTCACGATGACGCCCGAGCAACGTTCGACCATGGCGGGGGCCAGCGCTCCGACCAGCACGTGGGGTGCGCGGACGTTCGTGGCCCAGAGCGCCTCGGCGTCGTCGTCGGCGAGCAGCGCGGTGGGCCCGACCGGGTAGACGCCGGCGTTGTTCACGAGGACGTCGACCCGGCCGCCGAGCGCTTCGGCGGCACGGGCAGCGAGGTCGCGGACCGCGTCGGGGTGCGTGTTCAGGTCGCCGATCACGGCGACGGCGGTGCCTCCGGAGGCGGTGATGGTGTCCACCACGGCCTGCGTACGCTCCGGGTCGCGGCCCGCCACCGCGACGGTGGCGCCGGAGGCGGCGAGGACACGGGCGACGGCTTCGCCGATGCCGCTCGATGCGCCGGTCACCAGCGCGGTGCGGCCGGCCAGTCGGTCGTCGAGGGTCAGGGAGTCGAGGAGTGCTTCGTTGGTGTGCATGCTCCGATGCTCGGTCCGATGAGCCGGTCGGCGGTTGCCCAGGACTCCGGAGTGCTTGCCGGATCCTGCACGGGCAGGGCAAGCGTCGGATGCCTCGACAGAATGGGCACATGGACGACGTCACCTCGGACCGGCTGGACCGTGCGCTGCAGAGCGTCCTCGCCCACCTCGACGACACGGAGCGCGCCGCACGGCTCGGCCTCCGCCTGGCCCGGGTCGACCGTCCGACCGACCTCGGGTACCAGCGCTACACGCCGTCGGTGTCGGTGGTGCTCGCCGGACGGAAACGCTCCATCGTCGGGGACGACGACCAGCTCTGGGGTCGCGAGCGCTACATCATCACGCCCGTCGACCTGCCCGTGATCGCCGGGGTGGTCGAGGTCGAACCACCCGCGGGGTTCGTCGCGGTCGTCTGGCAGCTCGACCCCGCGGTGGTGGCCGAGGTCGCGACGGCGATGTCCCGTCCGCACCAGGACGAGGCGCCGCCGGCACGACTCGGCAGCTGGACCCCGGCCCTGGCGGACGCGTTCGCCCGGCTCGTCGGACTGCTCGATGCTCCGGAGGACATGGCCGTCCTCGCGCCGCTCGTCACCCGCGAGGTCGTGCTCCGTCTGCTGCAGACCGACCAGGCGCCGCGCATCCTGGCAGCCATCGGCAACCGGGACGGAGACGTCGTCGCTGCGGCCACGGCGCTGCTCACCGACCGGTTGGCGGACCCGTGGTCGGTGGCCGGCCTGGCTGCGGCCGTCCGGACGAGCGAGTCGACCCTGTTCGCGCGCTTCCGGCAGGTCACCGGGATGAGCCCCGTGCAGTACCTGCGGCGGTTGCGGCTCGGCGAGGCCCGGCGGCGGATGATCGTGCTCGGTGACACCGCCGCGCAGGCTGCGGTGGCGGTGGGGTACCGGAGCGCTTCACACTTCTCGCGTGACTACCGCGCCCTGCACGGCCGGCCACCGGCTGCCGACGCCGGTCGGGCCCGTGCACTGCTCGCGCGGGGCGAGGTCGCGATCGCCTGACGCGCGTCAGTCCTCGGTGAGGGCCGCCGCGTAGGCGCGGACGGACCGGTGGTACCGGGGGAGCGTCGGCTCGACGGCCTCGATCGCGACGCGCAGCGCCTCGGCGGAGCGTCCCGCGCTGTGCAGGGCGAGCGCGAGGAACACCCGCGGCGCCGCTCCGGTGGCGGGGTGCTCCGGAGCGTCGCGGAGCATCGCGATGGCAGCGTCGATCCGGCCGAGGTTCCGCAAGGTCGAGGCATGCTGGACGACCATCCGCGCGGCGCGGTCCGGGTCGACGCTGTCCAGACCGGCCGCGGTCGCGGCGGCGTACTGCACGTCGGCGTCGGCCTCGCGTCCGCCCGAGTCGAAGGCGCCGCCCAGCTCGAACGCGCCGAGTGCGGGATGCGGGGCGTCGGCGGCGAGGTCACGCATCCGCTCGATCCGCTGCTGATCGTCGATCGTCTCGTCGTCCCACAGTGCCGCGACGCGCGACTCCCAGTCCCCGGTGCTCATCCGGCGAGCGTACCGCCGTCGGTGATCGTCGCGCGGAACGAGCGGACCAGCGGTGCGCCGGGCTGCACGACGGCGGGGGTGTCCCACGCCAGTGCCGACCCGATCGCGGGGTACTCCTCGGCGCGGACGAACCAGGGGTCGTGGTGGTCGACGGCCTCGATGCGGATCGTCGCCGGGCCGCCGTCGAACACAGCGGACCACGTGATCCAGGGCGCCACCGAGCCGTGCACTGCGGCCTCGCCCTCGGCGTCGGCTGTCCGGACGATGATCCCGGTGCACTCGGGGAACCGCCAGAAGAAGCCGCCGTAGCCCGCCCCGACCCGACCGTTGCTGCCCGGACCCCCGAGGTGCACCGGGGCGTCGCCGGGGGTGCGGAACGACGACGACCAGGACAGCTCCCACCCGCTGGTGACCGCGCGCCACCGCAGGGTGCGGTCCTCGCGCAGGACCACCGTGCGGTCCGGGCCCCGCCAGACGAGCGCCTCGGTGGACGTCGTGTCGTGCTGCTCGGCGTGCTCGACCTCGACCGAGCCGTGGTCGTCGCGCCAGACGTAGCCGGCGCCGCGCACGGAGGTCCGTCCGCCCCAGCAGTTCACGCCGTCGACGTCGGGGATCGCGACACCGACACCGCAGTGCCAGTCGTGGTCGCCGGGGTGGTGCGCGCTGACCACGGTGCCGCCGAGGGTCCGGACCGGGTGCAGGTACGGCCGAGGGGACGATGTGGCGATCGTGCCGGCCCCGTCGCGTTCAAGGGCGACCGTGACGTCGTCCACGCTGAGCGCCTGCAGTGTCTCGTCCCGGGCCGCGTGCGCCCACGGTGCCCCCACCTCCGAGAACAGTGCGCGGGCGTCTGCGGCACGGTCGATCGTGGCCTCGACGTCGGTCAGGACGGGGCGACGAGTCGATCCCTCGCCCTCCCACGTCACCCAGGGGTGGTCGAGCTGCACGGGTTCGGTGGCACGGACCGCCTCGAGCACCTCGACGAACGCGCCGGTGGAGACCAGCGGTACCAGGAGCGCGTCGCCGCGTGATCGGTGCGCGAGCAGGTTCTCGAGCAGGTCGGTGCGCTCCAGGTGTGTGGTCGTGCCGTCGATCGTGACGTCGTCCGTCGTGTACCGCAGCACGCCGCGCCCGGCCGTGCCCCGCACCCGTACGGACGGCGGGACCTCGGTGGTGGCGCAGAGTGTGAGGGCCGCAGTGGCCTCGAGACCGGTGGTCGTGGTGACCCGGACGGCCGAGGTGTCGTCGCCCTCGATCGCGTTCGCACGGTACAGCTCGACCTCGACCCGGGCGACCTCGTCGGCTCGGCGGCACCCGACGAGTGCCAGGGCGGTCGCCACGGCGTGCGCGAGCGGGTTGGTGACCACGCCGTCGAGCACGTCGACCCCGCCGACCCGGCGCCGTCCAGCCCAGGGGGAGCGGTCCCAGTACGCCTGGTCGCGGGTCCAGGTGCCGACCGCTGCCGCTGACCGGACGGCACCGACGAGCGACCCGTCACGGAACGCCGGCAGGGCGGCGGAACCGAGGCTCTGGAAGCCCACCTGGACGACCCGGCCGGTCCGACGTTCGGCCTCGAGCAGCAGGCCGAGGGCCTCGCGTGTGGCGACCGGCGGCTTCTCGAGCAGTACGTCCGCACCGGCGTCGAGCGCGTCGAGGGTGAGCGGCAGGTGCGCCGGGATCGGAGCCGCCACGACGACCACGTCCACCCGACCGAGCCGCCGGGCAGCGGCCACGTCGGGCACCACGGGAGCACTCGCGTCGGTCGTCGTGCCGAGCGCGGGATCGACGACGGCGGTCAGCGTGCAGTCGCGGGCGGCCACGAGTCGGTCGATGTTCGCACGGTGGTGCAAGCCGTAGCCCCGGGCCCCGACGAGCACCACGCCCGGCAGGGTCACCGCCCGGTCCCGATGACGATGCGTGTGGCGCCGGGGGCTCGGCCGGTGACGTGGACGTGCTCGCCCTGCGGTCGGTCGGTCCCGCCGAGGAACGCGTAGTCCTGCCCGGGCGCGTAGAACGCCGGCTGACCCGGGCCGCTGCCGTTGCCCGGGCCGAACGTCACGACGTCGGTGCCGACGCGGTAGCTGCCGGTTCCCTCGGCGAGGACGCGCTCCCCGGTGACGGTGTCGGCCTGCGTGCCCACGACGGTGCCCCCGGGGTGGAACGTGAGCTGCAGTGACCACGGCACGTCGGCCCCCGCGGTCGTGACGTCGAGCACGACGGCATCCGAGGTGACCGCCACGTCGACGGTCATCGTCATGGTCACCGCGTCGACGGGGCGCTCGCCGAAGGCCATCGCGGCGGAGAACCGCCCTTCGTCGGCGAGCGGGTAGCGGCCGTCCGACCGGCGCCGGACGCCGGGCAACGGCTGGTGGTAGCCGGCGGACACGGTCTCGACGAGCCGGAACCGCCCGTCGCCGAGCGACTCGAGCGCGGTGGGTCGGAACGGACCGAGGCCGAAGAACTCCCGGGAGAGCCGCACGTCGGACAGCACGACCGACCCGGTGACGACCCGCAGGAAGGTGGGGCTGTTCGCCAGCCCCGAGCGCACGTGACCCTGGGCGGGGACGTCCGACCCGGCGAAGAGCACGACACTGCGGTCGGGCTCACGCACGTGCACGAGCCGCGCGTCGGCGAAGGAGTGCACGGCGGGGGCGAGCGGGACGGGTTCCGGAAGTGGCTGCCCGAGCAGGGGATCGGTCATCGCCCGTGCCGCGACGGTGGCCGGCTGCCACATCTCGGCCACGGCGGCGCGTGCTGCGACCGCGGCGAGGTCGCCCCGGCCGTCGCGCACCGCGACGTGCCAGAGCAGCGGCGCGAACGCCCCGATCCCGAAGGGCTGTGACTGGTCCTGCCGGCGGGACTGCACGGTCTCGACGGTGTCGTCGGGCAGCAGGAGTGCGAGCGTGGCATCGAGCGAGCTGCGCACCGGGTCGAGCAGAGCGGGGCGGTCGAGCACGGAAGCGAGCACCAGGAACGACGGCCCGGACACGGCGGACGCGTAGTTCGGGCTCCGCTCCGACCACAGGCCGTCGGCGTCGATGTCCGGGCCCTCGGCCAACCACTCGTCGATGCGGTCGACGAGCGCCGCCGACGGGTGCAGCCGGTGGACCCGGGCGAGGGCGGCGGCGATCTCCCACCGGTGGTTCGGGGTGTGCACCCCGCCGGTGAGCAGTGCGGGAGTCGCCCGGACGACGATCGCGTCGAGGTCGTCGGCCAGCGCAGCCGCTGCCGGCACCGCCGCCCGGTGCGGTGCGAGCAGTTCGAGTGCGTCGCAGACGTCGTTGACCGTGAACGCGGAGTCCGGTGGGGAGAGCACGTTGTCGCCGCCGACGAACGTGCCACCGGGGGACTGCCGGGCCGCGAGGTGCCGGACCCAGCGGTGCGCGGTGGCGAGGTCGTCGTGCGTGGCGTGGGCGGGGCCTCCAGGCCGTTGCCGGACCCACGCACCGACCAGCGCGAGCGCACGCGCCATCAGTTCCCGGTGCTGCAGCGCGGCCGGGTCGTCGTCAGCGAGCCGCAGGCGGGCGACCTCGGCGTCGGCGGCCGGGCCGGCCAGGTCGAGGAACCCCATCAGTCCTTCAGACCCGCGTTGAGGTCGGCGCCGTTCACGTACTTCTGGAACACCAGGTAGAGCAGCACGAGCGGGATGATCGAGATGACCGAGGCGCCGAGCAGGACCGTCCAGTTCACGTTCTCGGCACCGACGATGCTCTGCAGGGCGATCTGGATCGTGAACTGCTTCGGGTCGTTGAGCACTAGGAGTGGCCAGATGTAGTCGTTCCACCGCCACTGGAACGAGAAGATCGCGAGCGTCAGCATGATCGGGCGGGAGATCGGCAACATGATCCGCCAGAAGATCCCGAACTCGCTCGCCCCGTCGATCCGGGCGGCCTCGACCAGGTCGTCCGGCACGGTGATGAAGAACTGCCGGAACATGAAGATGCCGGTCGCGGTGATCACCGACGGCACGATGATGCCGGCGAGCGAGTCGTACATGCCGAGGTCGCGGATGACGATGAACGTCGGGGCGAGGATCACCTCGGTGGGGAGCATCGTCGTGGCGAGGATGCAGACGAAGAACACCTTGAGCCACCTGTTGTCGTACTTCGCCAGCGCGTACCCGGTGGCCGCGCTCGCCAGCACCGTCAGCACCGTCGTGACCAGGGCGACGATGACGGTGTTGCCGAAGTACCGGGCGAAGTCGTAGCTCGACCAGGCCTCGGCGAAGCCGTCGACCGACCAGTTCTGCGGCAGCAGGGTGAGCGGGTACGAGAACAGCTCGCCGCCCGGCTTGAACGCACTGAGCACGAACCACAGCACCGGGAACCCGAAGGCGATGATGAACACCCAGAGCAGGGCCGTTGCCGCGATCGCCTTGGGCCGGGGCGGGCCGTCCGTGCGCTTCTTGCTCGTGCTCGTGCTGGGAGCGGGCACCGTGGGCAGGGTGGCGGTCATCGACGGGTCTCCGTCCGACGGTTCACGGCCAGCTGGATCAACGCGATGGCCATGAGGATGAGCATGAGGACCATCGACGCCGCGCTCGCGTAGCCGATGTGGGCGTTCTGGAACCCGTTCGTGTAGATGTACTGCACCAGCAGGTTGTTGTCGGTGCCCGGACCACCGCCGTTGAGCGCCTGGACGGTGGCGAACTCCTTGAACGCCCCGAGCGACGACAGCAGGACCACGATGAACGACGTCGGCGCGATGCTCGGCAGGGTGATGTAGCGGAACTGGTGCCAGGCGCCCGCGCCGTCGAGCGAAGCCGCCTCGTAGTACGACTGCGGGACGTTCCGGATCGCAGCGACGAACAACAGCATGTTGAACGCGGCTCCGGCCCACGCGGTGGCGAAGACGACGACCAGGAGCGACAGGTCGGCGTTCGACTGCCACGGGACGGCCTTGCCGCCCAGGGACTCGATGACGAAGTTCGCCAGGCCGAAGTTCTCGCCGAACATCCACCGCCAGATCACACCGGTGACGATGGGGGAGATCAGCCACGGCACGAAGAACACGATGCGGGCGACGCTCCGGCCCTTCGCCGCGGGGCTCGTGAGCATGAGCGCCATCGACAGCGCCAGGACGAAGCCGAGTGGAACGGCGACGATCGCGTACAGGAAGGTGCGGCCGAGGGCTGCGTAGAAGGTGTCGTCGGCGAAGAGCTCGAAGTAGTTCGCCAGGCCGACGAACTGCGGGTCGACGACACCGTTGTAGTCGGTGAACGAGTAGCCCAGGCCGATCACTGCGGGCCATACGAAGAACACCACGAACAGGACGGCGTTCACACTGACGAACAGGATCGGGGCGAGGACGGGCTTGCTGACGCCGGAGCGTCGGCGCTTCGTCCCGCCGGGTGCGCCGGGCCGTCGGGGCGGCACCGGGGTGGGCACGACGGTCTGCACGTCGCCGGCTGCGGTGGGGATGCTCACGATGATCCTCTTCGTTCGTCGCGCTTACGGAATCGGCACATGGCCGGGCGGGCCCGGACCCGGGGTGACAGCGACCTGGCCGGGTGTGCCCGGGGTGGCATGTGGGGCCGGGCGCCTCATGCGCCCGGCCCCGACCGTCACCCCACGTGCTCCTCGTAGTACTTCGTGATCGTGTCGAGCGTCTCCTTGGCCGACTGCTGCCCGTTGATGAGCTTGCCGACCTCGGCCGTCGTCGGGTCGGTGCCGAGCTCCTTGCCCTCGACCGCCCACTCCGAGGCCGCCTTGGCGTAGGAGCTCGAGATCGGGTCAGCCGCGTCGATCTCCTTCTGGTACAGCGCGAAGGAGTCCTTCGCGGCCTGCGACTCGAACGGGTACTGGATGTCCAGCCCGGACTCGACGGGCAGGAACCCGTTGGTGGTCATGAGCTTCGCGTAGTTCGTCGGGTCGTACATGGCCTCGATGAACTTCTTCGCCGCGGCACCGCGGGCGTCGGAGTTCTCGAACCCGACGATGTTGCCGCCGTAGTTGATCTCGGTGGCGTGGGTCGGGTCGGCCGGTGTGGCGGCGCTGGCCCAGTCGAAGTCGGTGATGTTCGACGCGAAGTCCGACGACTGCCAGACGCCGGAGAAGTAGGCGACGACCTGCCCGCTCTTGAACAGGGCGTTCGGGTCCTGGCCACTCGTCCAGACCGACTTCGGCATGACCGAGTCGTCGTTCATGTCGGCGAAGTCCTGCAGGGCGTCGACCGTCTTCGCGTCGGTGGGGAAGGAGCCGTCCTTCTCCTGCTGCATGAAGTCGGTGCCCTTGGTGAACATGTAGGCCCGCAGCCGCGACGGCGACGAGTCGAACACCAGGTCGTACTTGGCACCGGTGTCGGCCTTCACCTTGTCGGCGGCGTCGAGGAACTCGTCCCACGTCCACGCCTTCGCGGGGTCGGTCGGGTAGGCGATGCCGGCCTTGTCGAACAGTGACTTGTTCACGAACAGGCCGGCCGCGGTGACGTCGGACGGGATCGAGGTGACCTTGCCGTCCTTGTCCTTCGCGATGAGGTCCTGGTCGATCCCGTTCGCCTCGTCGTCCACGATCGAGGCGAGGTCGACGGTCTTGCCGCTCCAGATCGGGTCGATGCCCGCGGCGCGCACCACGTCGGGCAGCGAGTTCGCCTGCGCCGACTCGCGGAGCTTGGTCTGCAGACCGTCGTAGGGCAGGTTGACGATCTTCACCGCGACGCCGGTCTGCTTCTCGTACGCGGTCGCGAGGTCCTGGTAGCCCTTCTCCTGCGCCGACGAGGTGGAGAGCCAGAAGGTCAGCTCGTCCACCTTGCCGCTGTCCCCGGACCCGCCGGAGGCACAGCCGCTCAGGAGCGCGAGCGCGGCGATCCCGCCGGCGAGTGCGAGCATTCTCTTGGATGACTTCATCGTCACTGCTTTCGTTCGGGACCACGTGCTTCTGCCGTGGGCGAGCGTTCGGGGTGTCTCGGCCGAGGACCCCAGGTCTACACGACGCCCGCCGTTCTGGCAAGCGCTTTCCTGAGTGATGTTCTGACAATGTGACCTGCGTGTCCACACGGCGGGAGCGCCGTGGCTGGCGCCCACCGTGCCTCCCGGGAAATCGCTATCCTCGCCACAGACCGCGCACGGCGCGGACCTGACTGGAGGCACGACATGCCCGAGCGCGGCACCGTCACCCTGGCCGACGTGGCCGAGCGGGCAGGGGTGTCGCTCGCGACCGCCTCACGGGCGCTCAACGGCAGTACCCGGAAGGTCCGGCAGGAGTCGGTGGACCGGGTGCGCGCCGCCGCCCGCGCGCTCCGCTACACCGCGAACGTGCAGGCGCAGGCCGTCGCGCGCGGGACCACCACGACCCTGGCGCTCGTCGTCGGAGACATCGCCGACCCGTACTTCGCGGCGATCGCGGCGGGGGCCATCCGGGCAGCCGACGAGGCCGGGCTCGTCGTCACGATCACGTCCACCGGCGGGGATCCCTCGCGGGAGGTCGCCGTGCTCGGCGTCGTCGCGGGGCTCCGTCCGCGCGCCGTGGTCCTCGCCGTCAGTCGTCGGCTCGGCGTCGGCTCCGGATCCGCGACGGGCTCCGCACCCTCCGAGGTCGCGGCGGCCGTCGGCGGGCTCGTCGCGGCGGGGGCCGGAGTGTCGGCGCTCGTGTCCGACCTGGACGGGGCCGCAGCCGGCGTCCCCGGCGTGCACGGCGTGGTGATCCGCAACCTCAGCGGGGCCGCCGCACTCGCGGGTGCGCTGGTCGAACAGGGTCACGCCTCCTTCGCCGTGCTCGCCGGCGACCCGGACCTCGTCACGGCGCATGCCCGGGTCGAGGGCTTCGTCGCCGGCCTCGCGGCGCACGGTCTGCGGGTGCCCGACGAGGACGTGGTGCCGTCCGAGTTCACGCGCGACGGCGGGTACCGGGCGATGGTGTCGCTGCTGGACCGCGCGGCCGAGGGCGGTGCGCCGGTGCCGCGGTGCGTCTTCGCCGTCACCGACCTGATGGCCGTCGGGGCGGTCGCGGCGATCCGTGAGCGCGGGCTCGTGCCCGGGGTCGACGTCGGCGTCGCCGGGTTCGACGACGTGCGGATGCTCGCCGACGTCGTGCCGGCGCTCAGCACGGTGCGGCTGCCGCTCGAGGAGATCGGGGAGCGAGCCGTCCGCCGCGCGCTCGGGCTCGAGGCCGACGGTGCCGTCGACGGCGAGGTCGTCCTGCGCGCCAGCACCGCCCGCTGACCTCGTCACCGAGCACGCCACGCGAACCGTGGTGTACGGTTCCGGCAAGCGCTTTCCAACACGACGGACAGCGGGCCACGGCGAGCAAGGGAGCACGCGTTGACCACCACGCGCACCATCGGCATCATCATGAACGGCGTCACCGGGCGCATGGGCTACCGACAGCACCTCGTGCGGTCGATCCTGGCGATCCGGGACGACGGGGGCCTGCTGTTGCCCGACGGCACGCGCGTGCAGCTCGAGCCGATCCTGGTCGGCCGGAACGCCGCGAAGCTCGAGGAGATCGCGACCCGCCACGGCCTCGAACACTGGACCACCGACCTCGACGCCGCCCTCGCCGACCCCCGCTGGCAGGTCTTCGCCGACTTCGCCGTCACGAGCGCCCGCGCGGACGCCCTGCGCAGGGCCATCGCGGCCGGCAAGGCCGTCTACACCGAGAAGCCGACGGCCGAGACCTCCGACGAGGCCCTCGAACTCGCGCAGCTCGCCGCCGAGGCCGGCGTCCCGAACGGCGTCGTGCACGACAAGCTCTACCTGCCCGGCCTCCGGAAGCTCCGTCGACTGCTCGACTCCGGGTTCTTCGGCCGGGTGCTGTCCGTCCGCGGCGAGTTCGGCTACTGGGTGTTCGAGGGGGACTGGCAGTCGGCGCAGCGACCGAGCTGGAACTACCGCCAGCAGGACGGCGGCGGCATCGTCGTCGACATGTTCCCGCACTGGAACTACGTGCTCGAGCAGTTGTTCGGTCGCGTCGAGTCCGTCTACGCCCGCGCCGTCACGCACATCGAGCAGCGCACCGACGAGCAGGGCGTGCCGTACCCGGCCACCGCCGACGACGCCGCCTACGGGGTCTTCGACCTGGCGGGCGGCATCACGGCGCAGATCAACTCGAGCTGGGCGGTGCGCGTCGACCGAGACGAGCTCGTCGAGTTCCAGGTCGACGGAACCGACGGCAGTGCCGTGGTGGGGCTCTTCGGCTGCCGGATCCAACCCCGCACGGCGACCCCGAAGCCGTTCTGGAACCCCGATCTGAAGGACGACCGCGACTACCGGGGCCAGTGGCTCGAGGTCCCCGACAACGAGGTGTTCGGCAACGGCTTCCGCGCGCAGTGGGAGGACTTCCTGCACGACCTGGTCGCCGGCCGTCCGCACCCCTACGACCTGCTGTCCGGTGCCCGCGGCGTGGCGCTGGCCGAGGCGGGCCTGCGCTCCAGCGCCGAGGGTCGGCGTGTGGACCTGCCGGAGCTGACACTGCCCGCCGGGGTCGAGCCGCGCCTCCCGGTCGAGACGCCGGAGGTCGCCCAGCGCACGGAGACCGTCGGGGCGACCGCATGACGGACCTGACCCTGCTGGCGGTCGACGGCACCACGAGCCGTGCACCGCTGGGCGAGCCCGCGGTCGACGACACGGCCAAGCCCACGGCGCCCCTCACCGAGCGGGTGGTCTACGCCGCGGCCCACGTCGTCCCGCGGACCGCCGCCGACAACACTCCCGGCGCCCCGGCCGACCTCGACTGGGACGCCACCCTCGCCTTCCGCCACCACCTGTGGTCCTGGGGGCTGGGCGTCGCCGACGCGATGGACACGGCGCAGCGGAACATGGGCCTCGACCCCGCCGCCACCCGGGAGCTCGTCACCCGCAGCGCACGCGAGGCGCAGTCGGTCGGCGGCCGGATCGTCGTCGGGGTGAACACCGACGACCTGCCCGACGAACCCGTCACCGAGCAGCAGATCGCCGACGCGTACGTCCGGCAGCTGCACCACGCAGAAGACGCCGGCGCCGGGGTGGTGCTCATGGCGAGCCGGCACCTGGCACGACTCGCGCTGGACGATCCAGCCACCTACCGCCGCGTCCACGGAAGGGTCCTCGAGCGGGCGGGTGCCCCCGTCGTGCTGCACTGGCTGGGGGAGGCGTTCGACCCCGCCCTCGCCGGGTACTTCGGCGGGCACCAGGGCCCGGACACGGTGCTCGACATCATGCGCGACGCCGGGCCGAAGGTCTCCGGCATCAAGATGAGCCTGCTCGACGCGTCGGCCGAGGTGGCACTCCGCGCCCGGCTCCCCGAGACCGCCCGGATGTTCACGGGCGACGACTTCCACTACGTGGACCTGATCGCGGGCCAGGACGGCGTGCACTCCGACGCCCTGCTCGGGGCGTTCGCCGCCATCGCACCGCTCGCCTCGGCCGCCGTGCGGGCGCTGCCGGACGAGTCGGCCTACCGCGCCCTGCTCGGTCCGACCGAAGCCCTGTCCCGACACCTCTTCAGTGCCCCCACCTGGCACTACAAGACCGGCATCGCGTTCCTCGCCTGGCTGAACGGGCACCAGCCGGCCTTCGCCATGGTGGGCGGCCAGCACGCCGGCCGTTCGCTGCCGCACCTGTCCGAGACGGTCCGGCTCGCGAACGCCTGCGGCGCCCTGCAGGACCCGGACCTCGCCGCCGAGCGGTGGCACGCCGTGCTCGCGGTCAACGGGGTGGAGACGACCGCCGGGAGGCCCGCCCCACCCGCCGCCGACCGCACCGTCGCCGGGGTGGTCGCGTGAGTGCGCCGACCGGCACGGCCGCGCCGGTCCGGCCGGGTGCAACCGCGCCGCACCCGCGGCTGTCGGTCAACCAGGCGACGATCAAGTACGCGACCCTGCCCGAGGCGCTCGACACCGTCCGCCGGGCCGGGGTCGGGGCGATCGGCACCTGGCGCGAGCCCGTCGCCGAACTCGGGCTCGCCGACGCCGTGCGCCGGGTGGCCGACTCCGGGCTCCGGGTGTCGTCGCACTGCCGTGGCGGGTTCTTCACCCTGCCCGAGGGGACCGCACGCCAGCGGGCGCTCGACGACAACCGTCGGGCGATCGACGAGACCGCCGCCCTGTCCGCCGCGGGGGCTGCGGGTTCGGCGCCCGTGCTCGTGCTCGTCGCGGGTGGCCTGCCTGCGGGTTCGCGCGACCTCACCGGTGCGCGCTCCCGGGTCGCGGACGCCCTCGCCGCCCTCGTGCCGCACGCGCTCGACACCGGCGTGCAGCTCGCCGTCGAACCCCTCCACCCGATGTACGCCGCCGACCGTGCCGTGGTGTCGACGCTCGCGCAGGCCCTCGACCTGGCGGCCCCGTTCCCTGCCGCTGCCGTGGGGGTCGTCGTCGACACCTTCCACGTGTGGTGGGACCCGGCGCTCGCGGCCTCGATCGCCCGGGCCGGTGCCGCCCGGCGCATCGCGTCGTACCAGGTGTGCGACTGGACGACCCCGATCGCGGCCGACCCGCTGCTCTCGCGCGGCTACCCGGGTGACGGGCACGTCGACTTCGGACCGGTGACCGACGCCGTGGTCGACGCCGGCTACTCCGGTGACGTCGAGGTCGAACTCTTCAACCAGGCGATCTGGGACACTCCGCCCGCCGATGTCGTCGCCCGCGTCGTGGCGTCCTTCGCCGAAGCGGTGCCGCTCCCGCGCTGAGGTGGGCGCAGCCCTCGCACCGTTCGGTGGCCTCAGCGCGTTCGTCGGGCGAGCACGACGCTGTCGAGCACCTCGTGCGCATCGCCCTCCGGCGTCGCCGCGGTGCGCGGCCGGACCTCGGCGACCAGGACGTCCCACCGGTCGTCGAGCTGCAGGGCGGCCAGGTCGTCGTCCGGCGAGGGGAACCGGTACCCATGCAGCTCGGGCGGCAGGTCGTCGTGCGGGGGAGCGGCGTGCGCGGTGACGAGCAGGTGTCCGCCGGAGGCGACGAAGCCGGCGGCCCGGCGCAGGATCTCGGCGCGCGGGATCTCCACCGGCCACGACTGCAGGAAGGACGCCGTCACCAGGTCGAACCGTTCGGCCGTGTCCCATCGGGCGAGGTCCGCGGCCACGAACGCGGTCCGATCCTCCACCCCGGTGGCGACGGCGGCCCGCGAACCACGCTGGAGCGCCGTCACGGACAGGTCGATGCCCGTCACGTCCCACCCCTGTCCGGCGAGCCAGACCACGTCGCCGCCCTCGCCGCAGCCGAGGTCGAGCGCCCGCCCGACCGGCAGCCCCCACGTCACCGAGGCGAGCACGGCGTTCACCCGGCCGGACCAGATGCCGTCGCGCTCGGCGTAGCGGGCCTCCCACCACTCGCGGGCTGACGGGGTTGCATCGGTGGCAGTGGCAGTGGCAGTGGCAGCGGCAGCGGCAGCGGCAGCGGCGGCGGTGCGGTCGTGGGTGTGCATCCGCTCACTCCAGCGCACCTGCCGGACCGCACCCAAGCGGTGTTGCCGAGCCGGCAACCTCGCACCGTGCGGGGCGGGCGCGAACCGGGCCTCCCGACCGCTCGATGGTGAGCAGACGATGTCGGGTCGGCTCGACGAACCCGACCGTTCCTGCTCACGAAGCGAGCAAGCCCCCGCTACTCATCGGCGGGCAGCGGCTCCGCGTTCTCGATGCGGGCGCTCGCCGTGGCCATGTGCTCGTCCATCGCACGCTGCACGGCGAGCACGTCGCGGGCGCGCAGCCCCTCGAAGATCGCACGGTGCTCGTGGAACGCGGCCTCGGTCGCCTGCCGGGTCTGCACCCGCCGCGCGACCCAGACGCTCAGCATGGAACGCAGGCTCTGCAGCAGGTCGGCGAGCACGTCGTTGCCCGATGCCCGGGCCAGCAGGACGTGGAAGCGGACGTCGGCGTCGATGAAGGCCTGCGGGTCGTCGAGGGTCTCCTCCTGCCGGACCAGGTACTCGCCGAGCTCGGTGATCTGCTCGTCGGTGGCGCGCTGCGCGGCGAGGATCGCGGCCGTGCGCTCGAGCGACGACCGGATCTCGAGCAGCTCCCGGGTCCGGTTCGACGCGAGCATGAGCCCCCACGACAGGGTCGTCGGGAGCAGGTCCGAGGTGCCACCGCGCAGGTACGTGCCCGATCCGGGCCGGATCTGCACGATGCCGAGGATCTCGAGGGCGGCGAGGGCCTCGCGGACCGCTGAGCGCCCGACGCCGAGCCGCTCGGAGAGGATCCGCTCCGAGGGCAGTCGCGAACCGGGGGCCAGCTCGCCCGCGGTGAGCAGCGAGACGAGCTGTCGAGCGACCACCGATGCGGGCGACCCGACGGGCACGGACTCGAGCTCGAGTCGGATGTTGAGGGGGTCGTCCGGGCTGAACGCGGGCATGGAGTGAGCGTACCGGTCGGTCAACCGGTTGTGACCGGAGCAGCGCTGCGAGCCCAGTGGCCGGCGCGAGCGCGCGGAATGGTCAACCGGTTGACAAGTTGACGGAACGCGTCGCACACTGGACCAGGCGCACCGATGCGCCCGCTCCCGATCCGTGCAGCAGCCGGACCATCCCGGCGCAGCTGCCAGGCGGAGTCGTACCACCCCCACCGAGCAGGAGTCATCGTGGACATCCCCGCCACGCGAGGCATCCCCACCTCGGTCGTCGAGAAGACGGCCATCCGCAAGATCGCGATCCGCATCGTGCCGTTCGTGGCACTGATGTTCTTCATCAACTTCCTCGACCGCACCGCGATCTCCTTCGCCGCCCCGAACGGCATGGAGGCCGACCTCGGTCTGACCGCGGCCCAGTTCGGCTTCGCGTCCGGGGTGTTCTTCATCGGCTACCTCGTGCTCGAGGTGCCGTCCAACCTCGCCCTGCACAAGTTCGGCGCCCGGATCTGGCTCGCCCGCATCATGATCACGTGGGGCATCGTCTCGCTGCTCTTCACGTGGGTGCAGAACTACCCGCAGCTCGTCGGCCTCCGCTTCCTGCTCGGCATCGCCGAGGCCGGCTTCTTCCCCGGCGCGATCCTCTTCCTGTCGACCTGGGTCCCGGCCCGCCACCGCGGCAAGATGCTCGCGCTGTTCTACCTGGCCCAGCCGCTCACGAGCGTCATCGGCTCCCCGCTCGCCGGGTGGCTGATGACCCACGAGGGCATCCTCGGCGGCCTCGCCGGCTGGCGCTTCATGTTCCTCTGCGTCTCGATCCCGGCGATCATCGTCGGCGTCCTGTGCCTCTTCGTGCTCAAGGACAAGCCGTCGCAGGCGAAGTGGCTCGACGAGGACGAGAAGGTCTGGTTGGAGACGACGCTGGCCGCCGAGAGCGCGGCGAAGGGCGGCGGCGACGGCCACGGCAAGGGCGGCCTGCGTGCGGCCTTCGGCTCCGGCCGCGTCTGGATGCTCGCCGCGGTGTACTTCGGCTTCATCTACGGCCTCTACGCGCTCAGCTTCTTCCTGCCGACGATCATCGACGGCTTCCAGGAGCAGTTCGGCACCACGTTCGACCTGTTCCAGAAGGGCCTCATCACGGCCATCCCGTACGTGCCGGCCGCGGTCGTCCTGTACTTCTGGTCGCGTGACGCCTTCCGCCGCGGCGTCCGGGTCTGGCACATCGCCGTCCCGGCCCTGGTCGGTGGCCTGAGCATCCCGGTCGCGCTCTACATGAACAGCCCGGCAGCCACGGTCGCCGTCATCGCGATCACGGCGTGCGCCATCTTCGCCGCACTGCCGAACTTCTGGACGGTGCCGACGCAGTTCCTGACCGGAGCCGCCGCGGCAGCCGGCGTCGCCCTCATCAACACCGTCGGCAACCTCGGTGGGTTCGCCGCCCCGTACATCACGGGTGCGGTCAGCGAGTGGACCGGCGGGTACCAGATCCCGATGTTCATCGTCGGGTTCTTCATGGTGCTGTCGAGCGTGCTGATGTTCGTGCTCGGCCGGAACACGAAGCGCAACGAAGCGGCCGCCGCGGCGTCCGGAGCCGACACGGCGGTCGCCGCCACGGACGGACCGACCGCGATCGCGAAGGAGGCCGGCGCATGACCCGCCTGTTCAACGACCCCGCCGACTTCGCGGACGAGATGGTGGACGGCTTCGTCGCCGCCAACCGGTCCCGCGTCCGGAAGGTGCACGGCGGCGTCGCCCGCTCCACCACCAGCCCCGAGGGCACCGTCGCGCTCGTCGTCGGCGGTGGCTCCGGGCACTACCCGGCCTTCGGCGGACTCGTCGGGCACGGCCTGGCGGCCGGTGCCGCGATGGGCAACCTGTTCGCCAGCCCGAGCGCTCAGCAGATCACCGCGGTCGCGAAGGCGTCCGAGCACGGCGGCGGCGTGCTGCTCAGCTACGGCAACTACGCCGGTGACGTCCTCAACTTCGACGCAGCGGCACGGGCACTCGAGGCACAGGGCATCGAGGTCCGCACGGTCCGCGTGACCGACGACGTCGCCTCGGCGCCCGCAGACCAGACGCACGAGCGCCGCGGCATCGCGGGGGACCTCTGCGTGTTCAAGGTCGCCGGCGCCGCCGCCGAACGCGGCGACGACCTCGACGCGGTCACCGCGATCGCCACCCGGGCCAACGACCGCACCCGCAGCTTCGGCGTCGCGTTCTCCGGGTGCTCCCTGCCCGGCGCCGAGGAGCCGCTCTTCACCGTTCCCGAGGGGCGCATGGCCATCGGCATGGGCATCCACGGTGAACGCGGCATCGCCGAGGCCGACGTGCCCACCGCCGACGGCCTGGCCGACCTGCTCGTCGACAAGCTCCTGACCGAGGTGCCGTCCGACCTCGCAGCTGCGGGAACCAGCAGCCCCCGCGTCGTCCCGATCCTCAACGGCCTCGGCTCGGTGAAGTACGAGGAGCTCTTCGTCGTCTTCAACGCAGTCCAGCGGAAGCTCACCGAGGCCGGCATCGTCGTCGTCGAGCCCGAGGTCGGCGAACTCGTCACGAGCTTCGACATGGCGGGCGTCTCGCTCACCCTGTTCTGGCTCGACGACGAACTCGAGCAGCTCTGGGCCGCTCCCGCCGATGCCCCCGCGTTCCGCAAGGGCGGCGCCGTCCCGCAGCAGCCGGTGCCGGTCGAGGTGCTCGAAGCCGGCGTGGTCGTGCCGGTGACGCCCGGCACCGTGGAGTCCCGGGCCTCCGCCGCCCGCGTCGTGAGCGCCATCAGCGCCGTCCGCGCCACGATCGACGACCACGCCGACGAGCTCGGCCGCATCGACGCCGTCGCCGGAGACGGTGACCACGGCATCGGCATGCAGCGCGGCTCCACCGCCGCCGACCGCGCCGCGCAGGACGCCGCCGCCCGCGGTGCCGGTGCTGGCAGCGTCCTGGCGATCGCCGGCGACGTCTGGTCCGACAAGGCCGGCGGCACGTCCGGTGCGATCTGGGGTGCCGCCCTGGAGGCCCTGGGTCGCGTCATCGGGGACGAGTCCCGTCCGACGGCCGCCACGGTCCAGAGCGCGGTGCACGCCGCCGTCGAGGCCGTGCTGGCCTTCGGGGCGGTCCCCGGCGACAAGACGATGGTCGACGCGCTCGTCCCGTTCGACGAGGTCCTCACCGCACGCGTCGCCGTCGGCGACGAGCTCGTCGACGCCTGGTCCGCCGCCTCGGCCGCAGCGCAGGCCGCGGCCGACGCCACGGCCGACCTGCTGCCGCGGATGGGTCGTGCCCGAACCCACGGCGAGGACGCCGTCGGCACCCCGGACGCGGGCGCGGTCTCGTTCGCGCTCATCACCGCCGCGGTCCTGTCGACCATGGCCGTCCACGCCTGATCCCCACCACGAAAGGCACACCGCATGAGTGAGCAGCAGTTCCGCATCGTCGTCGGCTCGGACGACGCCGGCTTCGACTACAAGGAGGTCATCAAGGCCGACCTCGCGAAGGACCCCCGGGTGGTCTCCGTCGTCGACGTGGGCGTGGACGCCGACGGGCACACCGCCTACCCGCACGTCGCCGTCGACGCCGCACGCCTGGTCGCGAACGGTGAGGCCGACCGCGCCATCCTGATCTGCGGCACCGGCCTCGGCGTCGCCATCGCGGCGAACAAGGTCCCCGGCATCCGCGCGGTCACCGCGCACGACTCGTTCTCCGTCGAACGCTCGATCCTGTCGAACGACGCCCAGGTCCTCTGCATGGGCCAGCGCGTCGTCGGGGTCGAGGTCGCGCGCCGGATGGCGAAGGAGTGGCTCGGCTACACCTTCGACACCTCCAGCGCGAGCGCCGAGAAGGTCAACGCGATCTGCGCCTACGACGGCTCTGCCCCGGTCGGGACCGACGCCTGATGCCCGCGACCACGGCGGCCGCCCCGGTGACGATCGGGGTGTCGCTCAAGATGTACTTCAGCCACGCCCGGACGCTCGAGTGGGCGGCCGCCGTGGCCGACATCGCCCGGAGCCACCCGGCGGTTCGGTCCGGCGCGGTCGAGCTCTTCGTGGTGCCGACGTTCCCGTCGCTCGTCCCCGTCCGCGCGATCCTGACCGCGTCCGGTGCCCCGGTGCTCCTCGGCGCGCAGGACCTGGCGTGGGCCGACGAGGGCGCCTTCACCGGCGAGGTCTCCGGCCGCGAACTCCGTGAGATCGGTGTCGACCTGGTCGAGATCGCGCACGCCGAGCGGCGCTCCCTGTTCCACGAGTCCGACCAGGACATCGCCGGCAAGGTGCACGCGGCCTTCCGGAACGGACTCCGTCCGCTGGTCTGCATCGGCGAGACCGAGCGCTCCGCCGACGGCAACCCCGCGGCCGCGATCGCCGAGGTCACCGCGCAGCTCGACCGGTTCACCGCCACGGCGACCGGCGACCGCCTCGCCGGATCGCTCATCGCCGCGTACGAGCCGGTGTGGGCGATCGGTGCCCCGCAGCCCGCGCCCGACGAGCACATCGTCGCGGTGCTGGCCGGCATCGAGCAGCACCTGGCGACCCGACCGGAGCTCGCCGGCTCCGTCGCGATCTACGGCGGCAGTGCCGGTCCGGGCCTGCTGACCCGCGGTGCCGGACGCATCGGCGGCCTGTTCCTCGGCCGCTTCGCCCACGACCCCGAGGCGATCCGCACGATCCTCGACGAAGCGCACGCCCTGGCGGTGACCCCGTGACCTCCCTGCTCGGCCTCTCCACCTACGCCTACTTCTGGCGCATGTCCGACCGCGTCCCGTCGCCGATGTCCCTCGACGACGCCCTGCGTGACGCCGCGAGCCATGACGGCGTCGACCTGTTCCAGATCTGCGACCACCTGCCGCTCGACACCGCGACCGACGAGCGCCTGGCCTCGATCCGCACCCTCGCCGACGACCTCGGTCTCACGCTCGAGGTCGGTACCCGCGGCACCCGTCCCGAGCACCTCGCCCGGTACCTGCACGTCGCGCAGCAGCTCGGCGCGACGCTCGTGCGGAGCATGTGGACGAGCGGTGACGACCAGCCCGACGCAGCCGAGACCGAACGACGCCTGCGGCAGGCGCTCCCCGCCTACGAGCGCGCGGGCGTGACCCTCGCGCTGGAGACCTACGAGGTCGTCGCCACCACGGACCTCGTCGACGTCGTCGAACGCATCGACAGCCCCGCGCTCGGGATCTGCCTCGACCCGGCGAACACCGTCGCGAACCTCGAGCACCCCGCCGACGTCGTCGCCCGGTGCGCCCCGCTCACCCGGAACTGGCACGTCAAGGACTCCGCCTTCACCCGCTCACCGGGCTGGGTCGGCTTCCAGTACACCGGCGTCCCGATCGGCACCGGGGTCCTCGACTACGACGCCGTCCGCGCCGCGGTCGAGCCCGAGGCCCGTGGGGTCAACCGCGTCGTCGAGTTCTGGCTGCCGTGGCAGGACGAGCACGCCGGCGGCGAACCCCTGCCGGGGGAGACCCCCGCACAGACCACCACCCGCACCGAGGCGGCGTGGACCGAACAGACCATCGAGTACATCAGGAGCAAGGAATCATGACCGACACCGTCACCACCACCCACACCGTCGCTGCCGGATCCGGCACGGCCGACGTCACCGTCGCCGTGATCGGTGCCGGCGGCAAGATGGGCACCCGCGTCTCGAACAACTTCGCGAAGAGCGAGTACACCACCCTCTACAGCGAGGCCTCGCCCGCCGGTCAGGAGCGCATCCAGGCCCTCGGCCGCGAGATCACCGACAGCCTCGACGCCGCGAAGGCCGCCGACGTCGTCATCCTCGCCGTCCCCGACGTCCTGCTCGGCACCATCTCGGAGCAGCTCGTCCCCGTCATGAAGCCCGGCGCGTCGATCCTGACGCTCGACCCCGCGGCCGCCTACGCGGGTCTGCTGGCGAAGCGCGAGGACATCCACTACGCCGTGGCGCACCCGTGCCACCCGTCGGTGTTCCTCGAGCGCACCACCAAGGCCGAGTGGGACGACACCTTCGGTGGCATCGCCGCCCCGCAGGAGGTCATCGCGGCCTTCGACGCGTCCGAGTCGCTCGGCGACGAGGGCGATAGCGCGAAGGCCGTCGCCGAGGCCGTCATCACCACGATGTACGCCCCGGTCATCCAGGTGCACTGGGTCACGGTGAAGCAGCTCGCCGTGCTCGAGCCGACCCTGGTCGAGACGATCGCCTGCATGATCGGCGACTTCCTCAACGACGCCCTCGAGGAGACCGTCACCGGCGTCGGCGTGCCGCGCGAAGCCGCCCGCGCCATGCTCTACGGCCACACCTGGATCGCGCTGACCAACGGCCTGCGCGGCTCGAACCCGTTCTCCGACGCCTGCCACATCGCGATGGGCTACGGCCGCGAGAAGCTCATCAAGGAGGACTGGAAGCAGGTCTTCGACGACAGTGAACTCGACTCGGTCATCGCCAAGATGCTCAAGATCGACGCCGTCCGCCGCTGATCACGAAGGACCCCACGGACCGGAACGCCCCGCCGACCCCCTTCCGGCGGGGCGTTCTCCGTGCCGTCCACGGGTCCGTGATGCGTCGCGGTCGCCCGCGGTTTGGCCGCGGAACGCAGCACGTGGTTCCACGGCTCCCGGCACGCGTACCGTCCGTCGCGATGACCGATTCGCCCACCACCAGCGCCCCGTCGAACTACGAGTCCGCCGCCGATGTGGACCCCCTGCACGTCACCACCTACCGCCAGGTCCGCAAGGCCGCCCGTCGTGGGCACGCGCTGCCCGGCGAGGTCGGCGAACCGTCCCTCGCCGACCTGGTCAACGCCCGGGGGAACGGCACCGCCGAGTCTCGCTGACGCACACCGGTCAGGCGAGCGCTCAGCTGCCCGTGACCGCAGTCGCCAGCGCGTCGAGCGCGCGGTCGAGCTCCGGCATCGTCACGGCGCCGTAGCCGAACACGATGCCCGGCGGCGTGCTGCCCGGCGCGAGCCCGTACTCCTCGAGCGTCGCGACGAGCACCCCGGCGTCCGCAAGCCGACGCGCGATCTGCGCCCCGGTGGTCGGACCCGACCACGTGACCACCGCGTGCAGTCCGCCGTTCAGGGCACGGGCCTCCAGGCCGGCGACGTCGCCGAGCCGAGCCGCGATCCGGGCCCGGCGGTGCGTGTAGTCGCGACGCACCCGACCGAGGTGCCGCCGAAGCGCACCCGTCCGCAGCAGGTGCACGAGCGCGGCCTGCACCGGTTCGGCGACGACCGCGCCACGTGCCCGACGGGCGGCGAGCACCGCCTCCGTCACCGGGGAACCCGTCGCTGCACCGTCCGGGGACGGCAGCACGACGTACGCGCACCGCAGCCGGGGGTCGAGCGTCTTCGAGAACCCGCCGACGTGCAGCACCACGCCCTCGACGTCGAGTGCGGCCAGTGCGGGCACGGGAGCGCCGCGGTGCCGGAACTCGGAGTCGTAGTCGTCCTCCACCACCACGGTGCCGGTGGTGGCGGCCCAAGCGAGCAGCCGCCGGCGCCGCCCTACCGGCATCACCGACCCGAGCGGGTACTGGTGCGTCGGGCTGACCAGCACGGCGTCGACCGGTCCGGAGGCCTCGAGCGCATCGAGGTCGAGGCCGTCCTCCCCGACCGGGATGCCCACCAGGGACCCGCCCGCGCTCGTGATCGCACGGTGGCCGGTGCGGTAGCCGGGGTCCTCGACGGCGACGACGGGAGCGCGACCCAGCAGCCCTCGCAGCGCCTCGGTGACGAGCGACAGCGCCTCCGAGGTCCCCGCGGTCACGAGCACCCGGTCGACCGTCGCCGTGAACCCGCGGGTCAGGCCGAGCTGGGCGACGACCTGTGCCCGCAGGTCGGGGGAGCCGAGCGGCTCCGCGATCGCGTTCCGGAGCGGAGTCGACGCCGCTGCGCGCCAGGCTGCCCGCCAGTCCCGCTGCGGGATGGCGGTGACGGCGGGGATGCCCGGACGGCAGTCGACGAGGGGAACGGCCAGGGAGCCTGACACGACAGCGGCCGCGAGGGCGCCCGTCGGCCCGGTGCTGGCGCGGACCACATCGGTGCCCCCACCCGTCTCCGCCGATGCCCTCGCCGCCGGCCCGCGCACCCCCGCTGCGACCCGCGCGAGGGCACCGTGCCGCGTCCGCAGGTACCCCTCGCCGTCGAGCTGCTCGTACGCCGCGACGACGGTGCCCCGGGCCACCCCGAGCTCGACCGCCAGCGCCCGCGTCGAGGGCAGCGGATCGCCCTCGCGCAGGGTGCCGTCGTGCACCATCCGGCGTACCCGTGCCACCACACCGGCCACCTTGCTCGACTGGTCCACCGCGATCGCCCCGATCTGGTCCAGATGCCGGACCACTGGTGACCCTAGCGTGAGCCCATGCCCACCCCGAACGCCCAGCTGAGCCCATCCGACCCGCCCACCGACGGCCCTTCCCTCCACGTCCGCCGCCTGCGCGACCGTCAGTCCGACGACCCCGCCGTCCTGCACGCGATCCTCGCCGAGGCCCACATCGCCCACGTCGGCATCGTCCGCGGCGGCCACCCCGTCGTCCTCCCGTTCCTCTGCGCCGTCGGCGACCTCGGCGACGGCCCCGTCCTGCTGCTGCACGGCTCGACCGGTGGTGGCCTGTTCCTCGACGCCGGGGCAGAGGGCGTCCCCGTCGCCGCCACCGTCACCCACCTGGACGGCCTCGTCTTCGCACGCTCGACCCACGACAGCTCGGCGAACTACCGCAGCGCGATGATCGCCGGCCGCGCCACCGTGGTGCCGACCGACCTCCGCGCCGAAGCCCTCTGGCAGGTGGCCGACCACCTGATGCCGGGCCGCCGAGCCGAGGTGCGCGAGATGACCGCGAAGGAGGTCAGCGCCACCCAGGTCCTCCAGCTGCCCCTCGAGCGCGCGAGCGTCAAGGTCCGAGCCCACGGCGTCGGCGAGGACCCGGCAGACGGTGAGGACCACACCGTCTGGGCGGGCGTGCTGCCACTCGCGGTCCGCGCGGGGGTCCCGATCCCGGGGGACATCTCGGGGGACAGCCCGGTCGACGCGTCCGTCGTCGCACTGTCGGCTCGCCTCGAGCGCCTGGCGGCCGACCGGGAGGCCCGGATCGCCGCCGTCATGCGGGTCACGTCGGTTTGAGCCCCGGTCCACGGCCGCGCTCCGGCTCCGGAACAGCCGTGCGCGCCGTCGGAGGGGCCTGCGAGCGGTGCCCCTTCCTGTGACCAGCTGCAGGAAGACTCCGGCGCTGCCCAGCCGCGAGGACCGCCGTGACCAATACGTTACTTTCCGGACCGCCGAGTGGTCCCGACCCGGAAGGACCCATGGGACGCCACGCACTGCCCGCAGCAGCCGACGACCGCCAGCCCGCGCCGATGCGCACGCACCACGCGGTCGACCCCGCGCCGCTGACGCCGGACACGCAGCCGTCCCGTTCCCGTGGTCGCCGCTCGGCCCTCGGCCCCGCAGCCGCCCGCTCCACCTTCGTCGAACACCCGAAGCCGGCCCGGACCGTGCGGATGCAGCCGCGTCCGGCCCCCGTGGCGTCGTCCGCCGGCCACGCGGTGCTGAGCCGCACGGCCACCCTCCGTGCCGAGCGTGCCGTCGACCCGCGGCACGTCCGCCGTTCCGCGAACGCGAAGCGCGCCGCGATCCTGCTCGCCCCCGCGATCGCGGTGACCTCGAGCCTGACGCTGGCCCTCCCCGCGAACGCCGACACCCTGCCCACGGACACCCGTTCCGGCACGACCACGGCGCAGGACGCCCAGACCTTCACGGTGGCGCACGACGTCCAGGTCCCCGTCGTCTCCACCGACGGCATGACCACCACGACGACGATCGTGTCCTACCCCACGCTCGACCTCCGCTTCGGGGTGACGACCGCGCAGGCACAGTCCGCGTTGTCCGCCGCCCTCTCGGCCGGGGGCGACCGGGCCACGATCGTGCAGACCGCCCTGCAGTACATGGGGGACCCGTACGTCGAGGGCGGCGCGAGCCACGAGGGCATCGACTGCTCCGGGCTGACGATGGTCGCGTACCAGGCGGTGGGGATCCAGCTCGTGCACTACGTGCCGACGCAGGACGCCGTCGCCACCACGATCCCGGAGTCCGAGGCGCTGCCGGGCGACCTCGTCGTGTACGACGACGAGGACCACGTCGGCCTGTACCTCGGGCAGGGCCTCGTCCTGCAGGCGCCGCACCCGGGTGAGGTCGTCGACATCGTCCCGATGTACTCGGCGGCACACCACTTCGCCCGCGTCCTGCCCGCCGGAAGCTGACCCGACCAGCGATCGCGGGCCTGGTGGTGACCGGCGGGGCCACCCGAACGGGCCGTACCCGCGTGTCACGGGCCTCCCGTATCCTGGAGTGATGGCTTCCGACACCCGCACCCCGTTCGAACAGCAGCAGTCTGCTCGTCCGCAGGTGCGCCCGCGCACCGAGGGCTGGAAGCAGGCCACCGACACCGACGGTCGCCCGCTCCTGCAGTTCGCCTCCCCGAAGCGTGGCAAGCCGCCCGTGCACCTGGCCGACCTGACGGCCGAGGAGCGCGAGGCCCGCGTCAAGGAACTCGGGCTGCCCGGCTTCCGCGCCAAGCAGCTCGCCACCCACTACTTCCAGCACTACACGTCCGACCCGGCCAAGATGACCGACCTGCCCGCCGCCCAGCGGGAACAGCTGGTCGCCGGGATGCTGCCGCCGCTCCTCACCGAGACCCGGCGGCTGGCGACGGACAACGGCGACACGATCAAGTTCCTCTGGAAGCTGCACGACGGCGCCCTGGTCGAGTCGGTGCTCATGCGCTACCCGGGCCGCATCACGCTCTGCGTCTCGTCCCAGGCCGGGTGCGGCATGAACTGCCCGTTCTGCGCCACCGGCCAGGCGGGGCTGACCCGCAACATGTCCACCGCCGAGATCATCGAGCAGATCGTCCGGGCCAACGCTGCGATCGCCGCCGGTGAGCTCGGGGGCGATCCCCGCAAGGGCGGGCAGGACCGCGTCGACGCGGAGCGCGTGACGAACATCGTGTTCATGGGCATGGGGGAGCCGCTCGCGAACTACAAGCGGGTGATGGACGCCGTGCGGTTGATGGTCGCGCCGCAGCCGAACGGGCTCGGCATGAGCGCCCGCGGCATCACCGTGTCGACCGTGGGTCTGGTGCCGGCGATGATCAAGCTCGCCGACGAGGGGATCCCGCTCACCTTCGCGCTGTCCCTGCACGCACCCGACGACGAACTCCGCGACGAGCTCATCCCGGTGAACTCGCGCTGGAAGGCCGACGAGGCGATCGACGCCGCCCACAACTACTACGTCAAGACGGGCCGACGTGTCTCGATCGAGTACGCGCTCATCAAGGACATGAACGACCACGCCTGGCGTGCCGACCTGCTCGCCGAGAAGCTCAACAAGCGCGGCAAGGGCTGGGTGCACGTCAACCCGATCCCGCTCAACCCGACCCCGGGTTCCGTGTGGACCTCGTCCGAGGTGCACGTGCAGGACGAGTTCGTCCGCCGACTCAACGCCGCCGGCATCCCGACGACCCTGCGCGACACCCGTGGCAAGGAGATCGACGGGGCCTGCGGTCAGTTGGCCGCAGCCGAGTAGGTCGGCTGGGTCCGGTCCGCCCCGTCAGCGGGTTCGGTTCGTTCGGGAGGCACGGTGCGGGTTCGCACCGTGCCTTCCGCCGTTCCCGGGGTCGCGCCCACCCCGTCGATCCCCGGAAACCCGGGGGACACGTGCCGTTCACCCGAGTGCGACACGCCCGGGAGGGACGACGGTTGGCAGGGCCCCCGGGGCGTGTGTAAAGTAATCACTCGTTGCCGCTGAGGCGGAGAACGGAACGGCCGAGACGATCACCGGGTTGAACACCTGGAGATG
>NZ_JAHEWS010000033.1:0-34293 GCF_018598405.1 Curtobacterium flaccumfaciens
TTGCTCGGGGGCGGGGTCCGGTTCGGGGGCAGCCGCCACCGCGATGACGTCCGTCGCGTCGCCCTGTTGCGAGAGGTTCGACCCGTCTGCGGTCGTCACAGTGGCGCGTACCTTGACCGAGCTTGCTCCGAGCGGCGGCGTCGGCGCGGTCTCGCCAGCATCCCAGCTGTCGGTGTCGATGAGGACCCGTCCGTCCGCGTCCAGGAACCAGTAGGCGGTGTAGCGCACCGCGCCGCCGGTCGGTCCGGTCACCGAGATCGGCTGCTCCTGCTGGACCGCTGTCACGGTCGCCCGGGTGTCGAAAGCTGCGGCAGACCCGGTCCACGACTCACCGTCGGTCGTGCAGAACGTGCTGCCCGGCCCGCCGCACGAACGGAGGACGAGTTGGGACGACACGTTGCGCCCGCCGGTTCCCGGTACACCCGTCCAGGTCTGGCCAGGCTGAAGAGTGATCGTCTGACCGGCGGTCTCGAGCTGGTAATGGTGCGCGCTCCTCGAAGGAGCTGTGACGCTCACGTTCCAGACGTTGGCGCTGGTCTGGACGGTCCCGACGTCCGGCCGGTAGGTACCCGACGGACGCTCGTAGGTGACGGCGTCGACGTACTCGACGTTGCAGAAGTAGCCGTTCGTGACGGTCACCGCGTACCGGGTCGACCCGCCACCGACCCCGGAGTCCCGTGTCGGGCTCGAGTTGCCGAGCGAGTTCGAGGACGGCGCAGCACAGTTCACGTTGCCCGACCGGTACACCGCGTACCGGAGGCCCGACCCACCAGCGGCGTCGCCGGCGCTCCAGGTCACCGTCACCGTCGAACGGCCGGACGAGTCGGCCTGGTCGCCGGCGACCGCCTGGAGGTTCGTCGGCTTGCCGGGTGTCCCGACCGCGCTGCCGGTGGCGGACGCGGAGTTCCACTGCACGACGGTGCCGTTGCGGTCGGCGTCGTTCCGGGCGGAGACCGTGACCTTGTACTGCGCCGCGCTCTGGGCCCCGGTGAACGAGGTGTTCGTCGACGTCCCGGTGTGGCGGGTGGTCGAGAGGCCAGGGCCCTCGATCGTGACGATGTAGTCGTCGACCGCGCTGCCGTTGTTCGGGGCGGACACCTTGCCCCACTTGACGTCGAGCTGGTTCGGCGTCGACTTGCTGGGCGTGACGGTGATGCCCTTCGGCGGCGCCGGTACGAAGTCCGCGCTCATCGGGCCGGAGCGCGCGGACGGCTCGGAGTCACCGATCGCGTTCCTCGCCACGACCTGGAACCGGTACGACGCCTTCGGGTCGAGTCCGGTGATCGTGCACACCGTCGCGGTGCCGCAGTTCTTCGAGACACCGTTGGTCCCGACGACCCGGTAGCCGGTGATGGGCGAGTTGTTGCCCTGCGGGGTCGCCCAGGTCAGTGTGACCTGGCCGCCGTCGTAGGAGCCCGTCCGGGTCGGCGCACCGGGAGCATCCGGGACGTCCTGCACCGAGATCGTCACGTCGCCCCAGACGTAGCGGTCCGGGTCGTTCGTGGCGTCGGCGACCTGGTACTGCAGGTGGGCGTCCACGGGCTTCGCACTGTCCGCGACGGCGACCTGCAGCCGGGTCCGGTCACCGCTCGGCGTGACGGTGACACCGCTCGGCAGTCCGCCGGACAGGCCCCGGATGTTGACGACGCGCAACCGCTCACCCGGGAACGGGTTCGTGGGCTGGTCGTTCGTGAGCACGTCGATCGTGGTGGTCGCACCGCGCTTGGTCACCGACCTGTCAGCACCGGGCTGGACCACCGGCCGGGTCGAGGCGACGACACCGACGCTGACGGTGCCGGCTCGTCCGGCGTTCGCGTCGTCCGCGACACCGATGCCGATCGACGCGGTGGTGTTCTTCTTCGCCGTGTCGGCCACCGAGATCGTGAGCTGCTGCTTCGAGATCGACGCGGTCGTGCCGGCGGCGGGCCGACCGACGACGGAGTACCGCAGCTCGGGCAGGTCCTTCGGGTACGGGTAGTCGGTGAGCTTCGTCAGGTCGATCTTGCGCGTCTCGCCCGGCTGCATGTCGAGCGAGGAGCCCGTGAACGCCGGCGGCTGGTTCGACCGCGGCGTGACGGTGATCGGGAGCACGAGAGTGGCGACGCGCCCCTTGCCGCCGTTCGCCGCCGATCCGTCGGTGACCTCGAACGAGATCGACGCCTTGCCGTAGTAGAGCTTCGACGACGTGAACTGCAGCGTCGACAAGTCCACCACCAGGCTCTGTCCGTTGGCGTGGGTCGCCTTCACCGTCCCACGGTCGGTGACCTTCGCGGTCTCGCCGTTCGCCGTCACGACGAAGTCCTGCAGCGGGATGCGGACGGTGGCCTCGCTCCTGACGGTGACCGCTCCGGCGCTGCGGTTGATCTGGGGCAGGGCGTCGTCGAAGCCCGGCACGTTGATGAACCCGTACGCGATGATGTCCGGGTGGTCGACGCGGGCGACCGAGAACGGGATCACCTGCGACTCGTCCGTCAGCCGGACGGTGATCCGGCCGTCGTCGGTGGGCGTCGCGGTGTCGCCGTAGCCGGGGACCACGCCGACCCGCAGGTCGGCCGCGGTGCCCTCGGCGAAGAAGACGTTGTCGAGCACGTCGACCGTCACGCTCTGCCGGTGCAGGATGTCCTGCAGGTCGAGCGTCGTGTCGTCGACCTCGGGCCGGAGCGGCTGGGCGTCCGGGTCGACGGTGACGGTGAGGAACGCGGTGCTCGATCCCCCGCTGCTGTTCGCGACGGTGTAGAGCACCGCGAAGTCACCGCGCTTCGCCGACTTCGGGGGCGTGACGCGGATCTGCTGCTTCCGGAGGATCTTGGCGGTGACGTCGTCCGCCGTCGGCTCGGCCTGCGCGACGGTGAGCTGCCCGCCCTCGGGGTCGGAGTCGTTCTGGAGCACCCGCACCGTCACGGAGCCGCCCGGTCGGATGGTGACGTGGTCGGCCTCGGCCACGGGGTTCGACGCCTGCTCGGCGCGGGGCGCGATTCCGACCCGCACGGTACCGGTGGCGCGCGAACCGAGGGCGTCCACGACCGTGTAGGTGAACTCGTCGGTGCCGGCTGAGTAGTCGCCGGCCTCGTAGGTCAGGGCGTCGGAGGCGACGTCGGAGACCGATCCCTTGTCGGGGTTGGAGCCCACACCGACGAGTTGCACGGAGTCGCCGTCAGGGTCGATGCCGTTCAACGGCACGCTGACCCGTACCGACGACCCGGCGACGACGCGCGCCGTCACGGTCTGGGGCACGGGCGGGTTGTTCGTGGCGGCGTCGCGCTCGCGCACCGAGATCGACACGGCGGCGTCGGCGTACTGACCGTCCGGACCGGCGACCCGGTAGACGGCGGTGTAGTTGCCCGGCGTCTTCGGGGCGAGGTACCGCAGGTGGTCGCTGGAGACGAACAGGAGGCCGCCGTCGCCCGGCACGTTCTGCACCAGCTCGGGCTGCAGGGTCAGCGGCTCACCCTCGGGCTGGGTGTCGTTGTCCAGCACGTCGATGTTGGCGACGTCACCGACACGGACGGTGGCGCTGTCGGGCTGCGCGACCGGGGGTTGGATGCGATCGGGCTTCGGGATCTCGACGACGGTGATCGTGCCCGGCGACGACGCCAGACCGTTCGTCTCCGTGTAGCCGAACGACACCGGGCCGTCGAGCGGGGCCGTGAGGGTGACGCGGACGGTGTGCTGGTCGAGGATGCTCGCCTGAACGCCGCTGCCCCGTCCCGGGCCGTCGAGCGCCGTCACGAGCAGCACGCCGCCCGCCGGGTCGATGTCGGTCGCCGTGACGTCGGTGTCCTTCGTCGACAGGGTGTTGACGAAGACCGTCTTCGGCGTGGTGATCGGCGCGGTCGAGGCGTCCGGTGGCGCGAGGATCGTGACACGGACGATGCCGCTCGACGTCTTCACACCGTCCGTCACGGTGTACTCCAGCTGGTGGTCGCCCGCACGCTCGCCCTGCACCCGGAACGTGCCGGCGTCGTAACTCGGGGTGACGGTGAGCCCGGATGCCGACGACACGCTCGTCAGTGTCACGGTGCCGTTGCCACCGCGCACGTGGTCGAGCGGCTCGACCGTGAACGCCTTGCCGGCGTACCCCGACACGGGGAAGGGATCGGCGCGGAGCGGGACGGCGCCCTGTTCGGCGACCCGGACCGTGACGGCGCCGCGGCCGTCGGCACGCCCGTCGCTCACGACGAGCTGGACGGAGCGCTCACCGGTCCGGCCGCTGTCGTTACGGAAGTCGAGCAGCCCGTCCGGCGTGGTGGACACCCGATCGCCGTTCGAGGCGGACCCGGACTCGAGGTACACCGGGTCGCCGTCCGGGTCGATCCAGTCGCCGAGCACGTTGGTGACGACGTGCCCGTTCTGGACGACGTCGGCCGACGTGTCCCGCACCTGCCGGGGCGCCTCGTTCTGGCTGTCCGGGCGCACGGTGATCCGGACCGTCGCGGTATCGGACCCGCCGTTGCCGTCCGTGATCGTGTACGGGAACGTCACCGTCCCGGCGGCACGCGACGACAGCGTGACCTGCAGGCGCTGGCCGTCACCGACGATCGCGACGCGGCCGGCGGACTTCGAGATGGTGCCGACCTCGCTCACGATGATCGGGTCACCGTTCGGGTCGTAGTCGTTGAGCAGGACCGGGAGGCTCGTGGTGCGTCCCGGGCGCGCGCCCAGTTCGTCGTCGATCGCCACGGGAGGCTTCTGGTCCTTGTCGACCTCGGGGTCGTCGTCGGAGACCTGCTCCTGTTGCTGCTCGTCGTCCTGCTCGATGAGGTCTGCCCAGTTGTCGATGAGCTGACCGCTCCGGTCGATGGCCCAGGAGCGGCCGCTCGTCGGGTCGTTCGCGACGACCGTGTCGCCGTTGTGCAGGATCTGCAGTTCGCTGGTGCCGCCGGTGCTCGCGAGCCGCTGCAGAGCGCTGCCGTCGCACGTGTCGATGGCCTGCCCGCCGGCCCAGGCCGCGTAGGTGCAGGATCCGTCGACGTAGGGTCGGGCGGCGCGTCCGGACACCTGCAGCGCGGTGGCGTCCACCGCACCGGAGGCGCTCACGCGCACCAGGCCCGCCGTGCCGGCGACCGTGACCTGCGTGGTGGTGTCCGACGACCGCTGCAGGGCCGGCGAGGCGCCCACCCGGTCGCCGAGTTCGACGGTGCGGCCGTCGACCGACAGCGCGCCGCTCGTGCGGTCGAGCACGGCGAGGTGTCCGTCGAACGTCGCGACCTGGAAGTCGTCCCCGCGGTCCGTCTCGACCTTCCACCGCTGATCGACGGTGAGGGTGGCGCCGACGTCGACGAGGGAAGCCGTCCCGGTCTTCGCGGAGAAGACGGCGACGTGTCCGTCGGACGCGTCGAACACGGTGTCGGCACCGAGGGTCAGGTCAGCCTTGGTCGACGCGTCGAACTCGGCGAGGTCGCTCGCGGGGGTCGCCCAGAGCTCGCCGGTGTCCGCGTTGCCGATGATGGCCGTGTCGCCCGCGAAGAACACCTGCGGCGTTCCCGCCGGCAGGGTGATCGGGTCACCGACGGTCGCGTCGGCGACGTCGACCCGGGCGACGGTGCCCTTCGTCTCGTCGACGCTGTAGACGGTGGAGCCGCGCTGCAGCACCGAGAGGTCGTCGCTGGCCGTCTCGACCGCGGTGTTGAGCTGCAGGATGCCGGTGTTCGCCCGGCCGACGGCGCCGTACTCGGCCGAGGGCACCCACACCGTGCCGTCCCCGAGGTCGACGCGCTGCGTGTGGTAGCCGGTGGAGACGATGGCGGTGGTCGCGACGACGGCGGCGACGAGCACCGAGGCACCGGTCGTGACGGCTGCGGAGCGGTGCTTCGCGAGGAGGGCGCGGATCACCCGGCGCTCCCGATCGTCGCGCACTTCTGCGCGCTCGCGGCGCCGGTCTTGCCGTCGCGGTTCACGGCGACGGCGATGCACTCCTCGTCGCCCCGCTGTCCGGAGACGACGAAGGTCGTGCCGGTCTGCTGGCTGGAGGCCCCGTTGGACGAGATGACGTACGTGTCGCCGCTCCGGAGCCCCGGGTCGGACCAGCTGAACGACACGGACTGCGGCGCGGGCTCGGCGCGCACCTCGGCCACGACGGGGATCGCCCCGGCACCGAGTCGACCGACGATGACGACCGTGGCGATCGCCAGGGCGGCCACCACCACGACGGCGAGGGACGTCGCCCAGACCAGGGTCGAGCGTGTGCGGCGACGGGCTCGGGTGACGGAACCGGTGCGGTGCACCGTGCCGACGCTGTGCGAACCGCCGGCCACGACCCCGCCCTGCACGGCCCGTCGGGTCCGACGACGCCCACCGACGCGGGTCGGCGGTTGGAGCTCACGGATCACGGTGCGGTCCCCGTGCGGCGTCGGCGTCGACATCGCCCACGCCTCCACCGCGACGTCCGCCGAGGTCTGGGGGATGCCGAGCTCGGCCTCGACCTGCTGGAAACCGCGCACGAGTTCGATCACCGTCGACGGTCGTCCCTGCGGTTTGCGGGACAGCGCCGACGCGAGCAGACGCTCCAACGACGGGGGCACGTCGGTCCGGCCGGTGGGCTTGGCCCCGCCCTTGTCGATCCGGTGCATGAGGTCGCTCGCACCGTTCTTGCCGCCACGGATCTCGAACGGGCTGCGTCCGGCGAGGAGCGAGTAGACGGTCGCCGCGAGCGAGTACACCTCGGACTGGATGGTGCCGCGGGACTCGTCGATCAGGACCTCGGGCGCCGACCACGGGATCGACATGCCGATCGGCTCGTCCGGGTCCGTGCCGCCGATCGTCGCGGCGATGCCGAAGTCGGAGAGCACGGGGTTGCCGTACGCCGTGAGCAGGATGTTCGACGGCTTGATGTCGCGGTGCAGGACGCCTTCGCGGTGGGCGGTCTCCAGCGCGGACCCGATGCGGATGCCGATGGACAGGACCTCGGACACGGGGATCGGTTCGCGACGGTAGCACTCGCTCAGCGACGAGGAGCACAGCTCCATCACCAGGTACGGACGACCGTCGGCGGCGACGCTCGCCTGGAAGACCGTGAGGATCGACGGGTGCGTGCTGAGCCGGGCCATCAGGTTCGCCTCGGCCTGGAACATCTGCCGCACGCGGTCGTCGACGACCTCGTCCAGCAGGACCTTCACCGCGACCTGCCGCCTGGGCATGTCCTGCTCGTAGAGGAACACGTCGGCGAAGCCACCGGACCCGAGGACGTGCACGGGACTGAAACCGCCGATCACGGGCGGGTTGGACGGCAGGCGTCGCGCCATGGTCCTCTCCTCCCCCGGCCGAGCGGCCAGCTCTCTCGACGTGGCCATGTCATTGTACGAATCGTGGGTGACCGACATTCCGCACACCGATCCCCCACGGTTCGGCGTGCTCCCCCAGTTCGGGGGGGGCACCTAGTGGCGCGGCAGCGTGTCCTCGAGGTCGCCGTCGTCCGGTGCCGCGTCGACCTGCAGCACCACCACGGTGACGTTGTCGCGGCCACCGGCCACGACCGCGTCGCCGACGAGACGCTCGGCGAGTTCCTGGGCACCCGGCTCGCGTGCTGCGATCCTGGCGATCCCGGCATCGCCGAGTTCCTTCGTCAGGCCGTCCGAGCAGACGATGTAGCGGTCTCCGGCCCGCAGGGGCAGGGTCCACCAGTCGGGTGCCGGCGGCTCGCCGAACCCGACCGCCCGTGTGATGACGTTGCTGTCCGGGTGCTGTTCGGCGTCCTCGGCGCGCAGGAGACCGGCGTCCACCATCTCCTGCACCACCGAGTGGTCGACGGTGACGCGGCGGAGCACGCCGTCCTCGATGCGGTACGTGCGGGAGTCACCCACGTTGAACACGAGCGCGGCCGGCTGCCCGAGCGACGCGACGAGTGCGATGCCGGTGACCGTGGTGCCTGCGCCGATCGCGTTGCCCCCGGCTGCACGCTCGATGTCGGCCGTCGCGAGGAGCAGGGCGCGCTGGATGCCCTGGCGCGTGGTGAACGGCTCGGCCGTCACCTGCTCGAGGCGACGCACGACCGCGTCACTGGCGCGGTCACCCGCGAGGTGCCCGCCCATGCCGTCGGCGACGACGAAGAAGGGCGCGCCCACGATGTAGCTGTCCTCGTTGTGGTCACGCCGTCGACCGACGTCGGTCGCGGCTCCCCACGAGAGCGTCAGGGTGGCGCCGTCGGCACCGGGGACGTCGATGGCGTGCGCAGTGGCTGCTCGGCCGAGTTCGGTCACGTGTCAGGATCGCTCTCTGGTGGGTCGGGGCGTGCCGTGTGCTGTCTGATCGGAGGGCCACGGGGGAACCGGAGGCAGCCCCTCTGCCGTCGGTGCGACCCGGAGGTACGGCGAGAGGACCTCGATGGCGTTGCCGTCACCGATCTCGACTACCGTACCCGTCAGCGCGACGATCGACGCACCCGACGCCATGCGGTACGCCGGTGCGCCAGCCGGCCGGACGACCGTGCCGTTCGTGGACCGGAGGTCCTGCACGACGACGGCTTCGCCCTCGGCGTGCAGCTGCACGTGCGAGGAGGACACCTGCCCGCCCATCGAGCGCACGGTGACGAGTTCGGGCTGCGGACCGCGGGTGATCCGCGGCAACGACGGTCGACGGCCGATGACCACCGGGTGGTCGAGCCGGAAGGTCCGGTCGCCGATGCGGATGGACGGCACGCGTGCCGCGGGCGCGACGGGTACCGACGGGACGGGCGGCACGGACGGGAGGCCCGGGGCGGCACCGACGGTCGGGTTCGGCCCGGCGCCTGGTCGCGCCGGGATCCGGACGACCGTGTCATCGGGATCGTCGTCGCCCGGGACGGAGCGGGGCCCGGGGGCCGTGTGCGTGCCGGCGCCCCTGCCGGACCGGATGACGGTGTCGCCGAGCGCCGAGCCGTCCAGACCCGGATCCGGTGTCGTACCCCCACGCACGACCGTGTCGCCGATCGCGTCCGCCGTGCGGTCTCCCGCCGGCGATCGTCGGGGTCGCCGGATGACGGTGTCCTCGATGTCGTCGTCGTGCAACCGGAACCCTCCCAGCGTGGTCTCCCCCACCGTAGACGATCCGGTCGACCCCTCGTCATCGACGCTCCCACGACGGTCCGCTGCCGGCCACGACCGAGCGCAGCACGAGCCCGGCGAGCGGGTCGTCCGCACGGGTCTCGAGGGCGTACCGCGCGCGGGTCTCCGCCCGGGCCCAGGACCCGAGCGCCCACGCGCACCACGCGCCGAGCGACAGTGCTCCGGCCGCCCCCGACGCCCCGTCGAACGGACCGTCCTGCGCGCGCCACACCCGCCATGCCTCGGCGCACCGGTCGCCGGCGAGCCGCACCCGTGCACGATCCGGACGCGGACCGAAGCCGTGGAGCGCGGGAGGTGTCGGATCCGCGAAGGGATCGAACACCCGGATCGACCGCGGATCCGGCGCGCCCTGCGCCGCGATGAACGGGACCAGGGCCATCCGGGGCGCGAGCGCCCCGCAGGCGGTCACGACGGCCGTCGCAGCGGCCGACGGCAGTGCCACCGGACCGGGAGCGACCAGCGCGGCCGCTGCCGCGGGCAGGGTGACGGCTGCCGCGATCTCGCGAGGGAAACGAACTGCGGCGCCGGTGTCGGACTGTGCTGTGAGAGGGATCATGCACGCCATCGAAGCGTGCTGCGGGCCTCCAGGCAGGGGCGCCCCGGCCATCTGTGGACCGGAGCGGCCCCGCCCACGCCTGTGGAGGACGAGCCGGCGGAAACCGCTCAGGCAGCGACGGGGTCCAGGCTCTCGGCGACGAGGTCCCAGCCGCCGTCACTCCGCTCGACGACGACGCCGTTCGCGGCGGCCCAGTCGACGAGGTTGTCCATGCTGCCGATGCTCGCGCCGGTGCGGGCGAGCAACGCCACCAGGCGGCCCTTGGCGGTCTTGTTCCAGTGGTTGAGCGCGCGGCGACGGCCGGAACCGTCGACGCTCACCACGCGGGGTGCCACCGCGTCGGCCACCGGCCCGAGCTGCCGGTACCCCTCGGACCGCAGGTCGAGCACCAGGCCGTCCGCTCGCGTACCCAGTGCGCGGGTCGACACCGCCGGCCAGTGCGAGGCCAAACGGATCGCGCCCAACCGGGAGTCGTGCGACAGCCGGTAGGCGGGGATCGGGTCACTGGCGCCGATCGGGCCGAACATCGCAGACTGCACGATCACGTGCTCCGCCCACCAGGCCCTGGTGGCGGCATCCGCGTCCTGCGCGCCGAGCGGGTCGTAGAGCACACCCGTGTACCGCTCGATCGCCGGCATGGTGCCGGAGGTCTCGAGTTCGAGGTTCCGGACACGCTCGGCGATCGACTTCGGACCGAGCTTGAGCGCCGTCCTGGCCGAGGACTCCTCGGAACTGACGAAGCGGGCCGCGGTGATCACCGCGGCCCGCTCATCGGCCAGTTCCGGGAACGAGAGTGCACGCAGATCGAGCGTGCGGCTCGTGTCCCCGCCCTCCCGCTTCGTCTCCGAAGGCGGGAGCAGGACGGTCAGTCCGGTCAGGACGCCAGCGCGGCCTGCCGCGCGACGATCGTCACCGTGTCGTGCTCGACCGACAGGAAGCCGTCCTCGGCGTCGACCGCGACGGTCGACCCATCGGCCCGCGTGATGCGGACCTGACCCTGCGCCAGGATCGCGAGCATCGGCTCGTGTCCGGCGAGGATGCCGATCTGGCCCTCTGTCGTCCGTGCGACGACCATGGTGGTGTCGCCCGACCAGACCTCACGGTCGGCCGAGACGACGCTCACGCTGAGACCCGCCATGTCAGCGGTTCTCCTTCTGGATCTGAGCCCACTTCTCTTCCACGTCGTTGATGCCACCGACGTTGAAGAACGCCTGGGTCGCAACGTGGTCGAACTCGCCATCGGCGATGGCGCGGAAGGACTCGATGGTGTCCTTGAGCGGCACCGTGGAGCCCTCGACGCCCGTGAACTTCTTGGCCATGTACGTGTTCTGCGAGAGGAACTGCTGGATACGACGAGCGCGCTCGACGGTGATCTTGTCCTCTTCGGAGAGCTCGTCGACACCGAGGATGGCGATGATCTCCTGCAGTTCCTTGTTCTTCTGGAGGATCTGCTTGACGCGCGTGGCCGTCTCGTAGTGGTCGGCACCCAGGTACCGCGGGTCCATGATGCGCGACGTCGACGCCAGCGGGTCGATCGCGGGGTACAGACCCTGCGAAGCGATCTCACGGGAGAGCTCGGTCGTCGCGTCGAGGTGCGCGAACGTGGTGGCCGGAGCCGGGTCGGTGTAGTCGTCAGCCGGCACGTAGATCGCCTGCAGCGAGGTGATCGAGTGACCACGCGTCGAGGTGATGCGCTCCTGGAGCACACCCATCTCGTCGGCGAGGTTGGGCTGGTAGCCCACGGCGGACGGCATGCGGCCGAGCAGCGTCGAGACCTCGGAGCCGGCCTGCGTGAAGCGGAAGATGTTGTCGATGAAGAGGAGCACGTCCTGCTTCTGGACATCGCGGAAGTACTCCGCCATCGTCAGCGCCGACAGGGCCACGCGGAGACGCGTTCCCGGCGGCTCGTCCATCTGGCCGAACACGAGGGCCGTCTTGTCGAAGACACCCGCCTCTTCCATCTCACCGATGAGGTCGTTGCCCTCACGGGTACGCTCACCGACACCGGCGAACACCGACACACCGCCGTGATCCTGCGCGACGCGCTGGATCATCTCCTGGATGAGGACGGTCTTGCCGACGCCCGCACCACCGAAGAGGCCGATCTTGCCACCCTGCACGTACGGGGTGAGGAGGTCGATGGACTTGATGCCGGTCTCGAACATCGAGGTCTTGGACTCGAGCTGGTCGAAGGCCGGGGCCTTGCGGTGGATCGGCCAGCGCTCGGTGATCTCGAGCTTCTCGTCCGTGTTGAGCACGTTGCCGAGGACGTCGAAGACCTTGCCCTTGGTGACGTCGCCGACGGGGACCGAGATCGGAGCGCCCGAGTCACGGACCTCCTGGCCACGGACCAGGCCGTCGGTCGGCTTCAGGGAGATGGCACGGACGAGGTCGTCGCCGAGGTGCTGCGCGACCTCGAGGCCGATCTCCTGCGACGAGTCACCGATGGTGATGGTCGTGAACAGGAGGTTGTACATCTCCGGGATTGCGTCGTGGGGGAACTCGATGTCGACGACGGGGCCCGTCACACGGGCGATCCGGCCGACACCGGGCGCCGACGACGTCTCGACCGCGGTGGTTGCGGTGTCGGTCATGGCTGGTGCCTTCCTGAGGGTGGGTATCTGTCCGCGAACGACGCGGACTACTTCTTCTTCGACGAGAGGGCGTCGGCGCCGCCGACGATCTCGGAGATCTGCTGCGTGATCTCCGCCTGACGCGCGTTGTTCGCGAGTCGGGTGAAGTCACGGATCAGCGAGTCGGCGTTGTCGCTGGCCGCCTTCATCGCCTTCTGCCGTGCGGCGTGCTCGGAAGCAGCCGACTGCAGCATGGCGTTGAAGATGCGGCTCTCGATGTAGACCGGGAGCAGCGAGTCGAGCACCGCGTCGGCGTCCGGCTCGAACTCGTAGAGCGGCAGGGGCTCGTTGCCCTCGGGCTCATCGATACCGTCCACGACCTCGAGGGGCAGCAGGCGAACGACCTGCGGCTCCTGGGTCGCCAGGCTGATGAACCGGTTGAACACGATGTGGATCTCGTCCACGCCACCCTCGGCGGTGTCCTGGAGGAACTTCGCCACGACGGCGTCGCCGATCTCCTTGGCCGTCGAGAACTCCGGCTGGTCGGTGTTGCCGACCCACTGCTGCTCGGACGGACGCTCACGGAACGCGAAGTACCCGACGGACTTGCGACCGACCAGGTAGTAGACGACGTCCTTGCCCTCACTGCGGAGCAGGGAGGCGAGCTCCTCGCCCTGCTTGAGGACGTTCGTGCTGAACGCGCCGTTCAGGCCGCGGTCCGAGGTGAAGAGCACGACGGCTGCGCGGGTCGACGACTCCGGCTCGGTGGTCAGCACGTGATCGACGTTCGAGAACGTCGCCACGGCCGACACCGCACGCGTGACGGCCCGCGAGTACGGACCAGACGCAGCCATACGGGCCTGCGCCTTCTGGATCCGCGACGCCGAGATCAGCTCCATGGCGCGGGTGACCTTCTTCGTGGTCTTCGCCGACTTGATCCGCTGGCGGTAGACCCGGACCTGCGCTGCCATCTAGCGACGACCCTTGACGATCTGCTCCTGGTCGACGTCCTCGGCGTCCGCCGCGTCGAACTGCTCGGAGCCGAGGGTCTTGCCGTCGCTCGTCTGGAAGCTCTTCGTGAACTCGTCGATCTGCTTGTCCATCTCGGCGACGGTCTCGTCGCTGAGCTGGTTGGTCTCGCGCAGGGTCGTGAGGACGTCGGAGTTGCGACGCAGGTGGTCGAGCAGTTCGGACTCGAAGCGGAGCACGTCCGGCACCGGGACGGTGTCGAGCTTGCCGTTCGTGCCGGCCCAGATCGAGACGACCTGCTCCTCGACCGGGTACGGCGAGTACTGCGGCTGCTTGAGGAGCTCGGTCAGACGCGCACCGCGCTCCAGCTGCCGACGCGACGCCTGGTCGAGGTCGGACGCGAACATCGCGAACGCCTCGAGCGAGCGGTACTGCGCCAGCTCGAGCTTCAGCGTGCCGGAGACCTTCTTGATCGACTTCACCTGGGCGTCACCACCGACGCGGGACACCGAGATGCCCACGTCGACGGCCGGACGCTGGTTCGCGTTGAAGAGGTCCGACTGGAGGAAGATCTGGCCGTCGGTGATGGAGATGACGTTGGTCGGGATGTACGCCGAGACGTCGTTCGCCTTGGTCTCGATGATCGGGAGGCCCGTCATCGAACCGGCGCCGAGCTCGTCGGACAGCTTCGCGCAACGCTCCAGCAGGCGGGAGTGCAGGTAGAAGACGTCACCCGGGTAGGCCTCGCGGCCCGGCGGACGACGCAGGAGGAGCGACACCGCACGGTAGGCCTCGGCCTGCTTCGACAGGTCATCGAAGATGATGAGGACGTGCTTGCCCTGGTACATCCAGTGCTGGCCGATGGCCGAACCGGTGTACGGGGCGAGGTACTTGAAGCCGGCCGGGTCGGAGGCCGGAGCGGCGACGATGGTGGTGTACTCCATCGCACCGGCGTCCTCGAGCGCACCCTTGACGGAGGCGATCGTGGAGCCCTTCTGGCCGATGGCGACGTAGATGCAGCGGACCTGCTTCTCCTCGTCGCCCGACTCCCAGTTGGCCTTCTGGTTGATGATCGTGTCGATCGCGATGGCCGTCTTGCCGGTCTGGCGGTCGCCGATGATCAGCTGACGCTGACCGCGGCCGACGGGGATCATCGCGTCGATGGCCTTGATGCCGGTCTGCAGCGGCTGGTGGACCGACTTGCGGGCCATGACGCCGGGGGCCTGGAGCTCGAGGGCACGACGGCCCTCTGCGGCGATCTCGCCGAGACCGTCGATCGGGGCGCCGAGCGGGTCGACGACGCGACCGAGGAAGGCGTCGCCGACGGGGGCGGAGAGGACCTCACCCGTACGGGTGACCTCCATGCCCTCTTCGATGCCGCCGAACTCGCCGAGCACGATGGCGCCGATCTCGTCTTCGTCGAGGTTCTGCGCGAGGCCGAGCGTGCCGTCCGCGAAGCGGATGAGCTCGTTCGCCATGACGCCGGGGAGACCCTCGACGTGGGCGATGCCGTCACCGGCGTCGGTGACGTGCCCGACCTCGGCCGTGGAGGCCTTCGTCGGCTCGTAGTTCGAGACGAAGTCCTTCAGGGCATCACGGATCTCATCGGGGCTGATGGTGATGTCTGCCATGGGATTTTCCTTGTGGTTTTCCGGGGCCCTTCGGCTCCGAGAGGGTGACGCTGCCTGACTCGGCAGTTCCCGTTGTGGACTTGGGGAGGAGCGGCTTCGACCGTACGCCTAGCCGGCGAGCTGGAGCCGGAGCTCCGAGAGTCGCGTGGACACGGTGCCGTCGATGACGTCGCCGCCGATCTGCACCCGGACCCCGCCGACGACCGTGGGGTCGACGACCTGGTTGATGCTGATGTCCTTGCCGTACCGCTCGGACAGTCCGCGCGTGACGCGGGCCGACTGGGCGGGGGTCAGGGGCGTCGCCGTGACGACCGTCGCGACGAGCTTGCCGGCCTGCTCGGCCACGATGCGCGAGGCATCGCGGACGATCTCACCGATGCGGCGGCCGCGGGGCTGCTGCACCAGGGCCGACACGATCGTGATCGTCTGCTCGGATGCCTTGGCACCGAGGAGCCGCTCGACGAGCGCGCCCTTCTGCTCGGGACTGCCGAGCTTGGTGCCGAGCGCCAGTTCGAGGCCGGCGTCCGAGCGGACGGCGGTCTCGAAGGCGAACAGCTCCGACTCGATCGACGAGTCCAGACCCGCGGTGGCGGCGACGGCGCGGATGCCCGCGTCCTCGATGCCCGCGAGCAGGTCCTGCTGCGAGGACCAGCGCGAGCCGGCCACCGCGGTCAGGACCGCACGCGTCGCGTCCGACTGGCCGGCGAAGACACGGTCGATGAGGACCTTCTTGCCGGCCGGGTCGGCCGTGGGGTCGGACAGCAGCCCGAGCAGCTGCGGCGCACCGGCGATCGCACGCCCGGAGGCGAGGATCTCGGCACCCGCGGCCAGGCCGGCGCTCGGACCGAGGTCCGACAGCACCGCCCTGGTGGACGCGAGTGCTTCTCTGGTAGCGCTGCGCATGCTCAGTGCTCCCCCGTCTTCGTGGCCTGCGAGGCCTCGAGGTCGGCGAGGAAGCGGTCGACCACGGCGGTCGACTTGGCGTCGTCCTTGAGGGACTCCCCGATCACGCCGGACGCGAGGTCCAGCGCGAGGGTGCCGACCTCGGCGCGGAGTGCCTGGACGGCACTCTGACGCTCGGCCTCGATCTGCGCCTGGGCATTGGCCGTGATGCGTGCTGCATCGGCGGCCGCCTGCTCGCGGACCTCGTTGCCGATCGCCGTGGCGTCGGCACGCGCCTGCTCACGGATGCGCGAAGCCTCGGCACGCGCATCGGCGAGCTGCTTGTTGTACTCGTCGAGCGCAGCAGCGGCCTGCTCCTGAGCGGCCTCGGCCTTCTTGATGCCGCCTTCGATGGCCTCGGTGCGCTCATCGAGCATCTTCGTGATGCGCGGCGTGACGACACGCCACATCACCAGGAAGATGATGACGAAGGCGAGCGCCGACCACACGATGTCGTAGACCGGCGGGATCAGCGGGTTGTGCGCTTCCTCCGCGGCGATGATGAGTGCGTTCTGCATCGAGGAACCTTAAGCGGTGAAGATGAAGTACGTGGCGATACCGATGAAGGCCAGGGCCTCGGTGAAGGCGATACCGATGTACATGAGGGTCGTCAGGCGGCCCTGGAGCTCGGGCTGGCGAGCGACGGACTCGATCGTCTTGCCGACGACGATGCCGACGCCGATGGCCGGGCCGATCGCTGCGAGGCCGTAGCCAACCGTCGCGATGTTGCCGTTGATCTCCGCGAGAACGGTCGTTGCGTCCACGTGTTTTCCTTTCGAGGTGCGGGTCCGGCGGTCGCCGGTCCCGTAGGGGGTCAGTGAGGAATCAGTGCTCGTCAGCCAGCGCCAGCTGGATGTAGACGGCGGTGAGGAGCATGAAGACGTAGGCCTGCAGCAGCGCGACGAGGACCTCGAAGAAGCTGAACGCGATGCCGAACGCGATGGTCCCGACGCCGAAGGCCTTGAAGCCGAGCGAAGCGTCGAAGAAGAAGAACTGCGTGGCCGAGAAGAACAGCACGAGGAGCAGGTGCCCCACGACCATGTTCATCAGGAGTCGCAGCGTCAGGGTGACGGGACGGAGCACGAAGGTGGAGACGAGCTCGATCGGCGTCACGATGATGTAGAGCGGCCACGGCACCCCGGGCGGGAAGAGCGAGTTCTTGAGGAACGTGCCCGGGTGCTTGCGGAGACCGGCGTAGATGAACGCGAGGTACGCGACGATCGCGAGGATCATCGGCATCGCGATGCGGCTGGTGCCGGCGAGGTTCATGCCCGGGATCAGACCGGTCAGGTTCATGAAGAGCACGCCGAAGAAGATCGTCGCCAGGAGCGGCAGGAAGCGCTTGCCGTCCTTCTCTCCGAGGTTGTCGAAGGTGTTGCGACGAACGACGTCGAAGGCGTACTCGATGAACGCCTGACCGCGGTTCGGCACGAGCTTCAGTGCACGGGTACCCACGAACGCGAACACCAGGAGCACGGCGACGGCGAAGAAGCGGATGAGGACGACCCGATCGATCTCGAACGGCGTCCCTGCCCACAGAAGAGCATCGGGGAAGAACTCGTTGATCGACGGACCATGGAACTCGGCGGCCTTGCTGCTCCCCGCCGCGACGGTGTCAACCGCAGCGGAGAGGGACAGGGGAAGAGCGTGGGATAGCAGCGCTGTCTCCTGTGTCGGCGCGCGCACATCATGGCACGCGATGGTGGACGTTGTGGAGGCTTGTCCACCCCGAGCGAAGGCTCCGGTGGCGGACGTGAAGAAGCCTATCAGGTGCGAGAGGCTTCCCGGCTTCTCAGATGCGGGGGGTCGGGTTCCCAGCGTCCGCGGAGTCGTCGAGGCCGTCGCCCGGCAGCCGGACGCCGATCGGGATGCGGGCCTTCGCGACGGCGACGACGTCGATCACCAGGGAGCCGACGACCCCCGCGATGATCACGATCGCCAACACCGGGAAGTCGACCCACTCGCGGTCCTTGAGCAGGACCAACAGCACGATGAAGACGATGAACTTGAGCAGCCAGGTGCCCATCACGATGCCGAAGAAGGCACCGGAGATCATCTGGCCCTTCGAGACGCGCAGCGCCACGAGGACACTGACCGCGGTGAGCCCGAGGAACACGACGCTCAGCACGGCGCCGAGCAGGCCCCCGACCAGGCCGGGGCCGTCGGCGACCAGGAACCCGATGAGGCCCCCGACCACCGCCAGGGCGACGGCGAGGATCGCTCCCCAGGTGATGATGCGGCGGAACACCGGCCGGACGTGGTCGAGCGCGTTCGGTGCGGTCACGTGATGTCTCCAGGGATCGTGCGGTCGTTGGCGGCCCGGTCGAGCGGGTCGAGGCTGGCGTCCACCACGGCGGCGGAGCGGTTGGCGGTCTGGGCGGCGATCTCGGTGCGTTTCCGGCCGAGCGGCGCGAACGTCGCGACGGCGCACACGGTGAAGCCGATGGACACGAAGACGACGACCCAGTACCAGTCCACGAAGAGGAACAGCAGGCACCCGACCGCGACGGTGGCGGTCCAGGCGTAGAAGATCAGCACCGCGTGGAAGTGCGAGTGGCCCATGTCGAGCAGGCGGTGGTGCAGGTGCTTCCGGTCCGCCGAGAACGGCGACTTGCCCGCGCTGAGACGACGGGTCACCGCGAGTCCGAAGTCGAGGATCGGGACGATGAGGATCGCGAAGGGCAGCAGGATCGGGATGAACGCCGGCAGCAGCGCCTGGCGCGTCTGCACCGCCGCCGGGTCGATGTTGCCCGTCACCGAGACCGCGCTCGTGGCCATCAGGAAGCCGACGAGCAGCGCACCGGCGTCGCCCATGAAGAGCTTGGCGGGGTGCCAGTTCAGGATGAGGAAGCCGAAGCAGGCACCGACGAGCACCGCGGTGAGCAGCGACGGCAGGTTGAAGAAGAACTCCGTCTGCACGACCACGCGGTTGATGAAGAACGTGTAGAGGAAGAAGACCCCGCCGGCGATGATGGCGACACCGGCGACCAGGCCGTCGAGCCCGTCGATGAAGTTGACCGCGTTCATCACGAGCACCACCGCGAGCACGGTGAAGATCAGGCTCATGTACGACGACCCGACGCCGAGCGTGTTGCCGATGGGCAGCGACACGATCGCCACGCCCTGCCAGGCGAGGATGCCGGCGGCGATGATCTGCCCGGCGAGCTTCGTCATCCAGTCGAGGTCCCAGATGTCGTCGGCTACACCGAGGACCACGATGATGGTCGCTCCCCCGAGTACCGCGAGCACACGCCCCGGTTCGGAGAACACCAGCCGGAAGTAGTCGGTCCCCGCGATCGACGGGAACAGGAACCAGGCCGCGAGCAGCGAGACGATGACGCCGATGTACATCGCGATGCCGCCGAGCCGTGGCGTCGGCGTGCGGTGCACGTCCCGCTCGCGGACCTGCGGGTACCACTTGTACTTCAGCCCGAGCTTCCAGACGATCAGGCTCATCACGAAGCTCACGACCGCGGCGATGGCCCCCGCGAGCAGGTAGTACTTCATGTGACGAGGTCGGCTCCGACGACCCGGATGATCTCCTCGTCGGGGATCACCCCGTGCCGGACGATGCGGAGCTTCCCGCCGTCCGTCAGCCCGGTGGCGTCGACGATCGTCGATCCGGTGCTGGCCTCGAACCCCTCGTGCGCGCCGATCGGCCCGCCGTCGAGGTAGATCGCGACGCTGTCACCGAGCATGCGCTCAGCGGCGTCGACGTCCATCGCGGCCGGGTCGCCCGTCGAGTTGGCGGACGAGACGGCGAGGGGCCCGACCTCCTGCAAGAGCTCGAGGGCGATCCGCGAGTCCGGCATCCGCAGCGCGACCGTGCCCCGCGTCTCCCCGAGGTCCCAGTCGAGCGAGGGCTGGGCGTGCAGGATGACGGTCAGCCCGCCGGGCCAGAACTCTGCCACCAGGTCGCGCACCGGCTGCGGGACCTCGCTGGCGAGGGCGTCGAGTGTCGGCGGACCGGGGATGAGCACGGGCGGCGGCGACTGTCGCGTGCGGCCCTTCGCGTCGAGCAGCCGCTGCACGGCCGTCGCGCTGAAGGCGTCCGCGGCGAGGCCGTAGACGGTGTCGGTGGGGACGACGACGAGCTCTCCGCGTCCGAGGGCGGCACGTGCGAGCCGCATCCCGGTCAGGAGCCCGTCGGAGTCGGTGCAGTCGTATCGGGATGCCATGACTCGACGATGATAGTGCGACACAATGGTGGACATCGTGAACGAGACGCCCGCACCCCCGCTCCTGTTCCTCTTCGACATGGACGACGTCCTGGTCCGGTACGACTGGAAGGTGCGCATGGCCGCGCTCTCCGAGCTCACCGGGCACCCGTTCGAGGAGCTCCGCCGCCGGTGGTGGGACTGCGGCCACGAGATGCGCGCCGAGGCCGGTGGCTTCGCCGACGGTGACGAGTACCTCGCCGCGTTCGAGCGGGCGATGGAGTGCGACGTCCCCGAGTCCGACTGGGCCCGCATCCGCGGAGCGGCCATGACCGAGCTGCCGGAGCGCATCGAAGCCGTCCGGATCGCGAGCGAGCACGGGCGTGTCGGGCTGCTCACCAACAACGGTCCGCTCGCCGGCCGTTGGATCCACGAGTGGGCACCGTCCCTGCCCGAGGTCTTCGGCGAACACCTCGACACGACGAGCAACTTCGGTGCCCGGAAGCCCGAGCCCGAGGTCTTCGAGCGTGCGGTCCTGCACCACGGCGTCCCCGCCGAACGCACGTTCTTCGCCGACGACATGCCCGAGAACGTCGCGGGGGCACGGAGCGTCGGCATCCACGCGGTCCTGGTCGAGCACGACACCGACCTGCGCGAGCACGTCCGCGCCTTCGTCGCGGCGCAGCACGAGCCCTCCCCCGTCGCGTAGCCCGCCGCGCCCGTTCCTTCCCATCGCGGTCGCGCTGGGAAGCAGGAACGGGCATACCTGGTCATTCCGAACGACCCGGTACGCCCGATCCCACCAGGTACGCCCGCATCCACCCGGTACGCCCGGATCCACCCGGCACACGCACGCACGGCCGAGCGACGGGAGGCCCGCCCCGCGCCCGCCACGCCCGTTCCTTCCCATAGCGGTCGCGCTGGAAAGCAAGAACGGGCATACCTGGTCATCCCGAACGACCCGGTACGCCCGATCCCACCAGGTACGCCCGGATCCACCCGGTACGCCCGATCCCACCCGGTACGCCCGGATCCACCCGGCACACGCACGCACGGCCGAGCGACGGGAGGCGCGACCCGGCCCCGACTAGCGGGTCGCGGTGGTCGTGCGGTCGCGTCCCGTCAGGTCGACGTGCGTCTCCGGGGTGCGGAACCCCCGGCGTGTCAGGACCTCGCGCACGCCGGCGCCCTGCGGCTCGGCGTGCTCGATGACGAGGACTCCCCCGGGCACGAGCAACCGCCACGCGGTCTCGGCCAGCGCCCGCACGGAGTCGAGGCCGTCCGGTCCGCCGTAGAGCGCCATCGCCGGGTCGTGGTCGCGGACCTCGGGGTCGATCGGGACCGCGTCGTCCGGCACGTACGGCGGGTTCGACACGACGACGGACACCGTGCCGTCGAGTTCGGGCAGCGCGTCGGCGAGGTCACCCTCGACGAGCCGGACCGTCCCACCGTGGGCGTCGACGTTGCGCCGGGTCCAGGGCAGGGCGTCCGCTGACCGCTCGACGGCGTAGACCAGGGCGTTCGGCACCTCGGTGTCCATCGCGATCGCGATCGCACCGCTGCCGGACCCGAGGTCCACGGCGATCGGCTCGGGGAGCGCGGTCGCCCGCAGTGCGTCGATGCCGAACTGCACGACTCCCTCGGTCTCCGGGCGGGGCACGAACACGCCCGGTCCCACCGCCAGGGTGAGCGCGCGGAAGTACGCCTGCCCGGTGATGTGCTGGAGCGGCTCGCGGGTGGCGCGGCGGGCGACGGCCTGCCGGAAGCGCTCGACGTGCTCCGGTGTGATGCTGCCGCCGATCATCGCACGCGCCTGGACAGCGCCACGCGAGGTGTCGGTCGCCCACGCGAGCAGCAGCTCGGCGTCGACGCGGGGTGTCGGGACGCCGACGGCGACGAGCGCCGCGGTCGCCTGCTCGAGCAGGCGATCCGCGGCGAACGTGAGGGGCGTGTCGGCGGTGATCCGGGCCTCCAGGCTGGGTGTGCGGTTACGCGTCCTGGTCGCCGATGGCGGCCAGGCGTGCCTCTTCGTCCGCCTGGATGGCGGACTGGATGACGGGCTCGAGGGCACCGTTCATCACGCGGTCGAGGTCGTACGCCTTGTAGCCGGTGCGGTGGTCCGCGATCCGGTTCTCCGGGAAGTTGTACGTGCGGATGCGCTCCGAACGGTCCATCCCGCGGATCTGCGACTTGCGCGCGTCCGAGGCGATCGCGTCGAGCTCCTCCTGCTGGCGCGCGAGGATGCGTGCACGGAGCACGCGCATGCCGGCCTCGCGGTTCTGCAGCTGCGACTTCTCGTTCTGCATCGCCACCGTGATGCCCGTGGGCAGGTGGGTGATGCGGACCGCGGAGTCCGTCGTGTTGACGGACTGCCCGCCCGGGCCGGAGGACCGGTAGACGTCGATCTTGAGGTCGTTCTGGTTGATCTGGACCTCTTCGGGCTCGTCGACCTCGGGGAACACCAGCACGCCGGTGGTCGAGGTGTGGATGCGCCCCTGCGACTCGGTCTGCGGCACACGCTGCACGCGGTGCACACCGCCCTCGTACTTCAGGTGGGCCCAGACGCCCTGGGACGGGTCGGTCGTGTTCGACTTGATCGCGACCTGGACGTCCTTGTAGCCACCGAGGTCGGACTCGGTGCGCTCGAGGAGCTCGACCTTCCAGCCCTTGGTCTCGGCGTAGTGCGAGTACATGCGCAGGAGGTCGGCCGCGAACAGCGCCGATTCCTCGCCGCCCTCGCCGCCCTTGATCTCCATGATGACGTCACGGCCGTCGTCGGGGTCGCGCGGGATGAGCAGCCGGCGGAGACGCTCCTGGCGCTCCGACAGCTGCTCCTCGAGCCCGGGGACCTCGTCCGCGAACGCTTCGTCTTCGCGGGCGAGTTCCTGGGCGGCGGCGAGGTCGTCCCCCGCCGCCTGCCAGGCCTCGTACGCGGACTTGATCTGGTTGAGCTCGGCGTACCGCCGGTTCACCTTCTTCGCCCGGGCCGCATCGGCGTGGAGCGCGGGGTCCGACAGCTGCTGCGTCAGGTCCTCGTGTTCCGCCAGCAGCCCTGCTACCGACTCGAACACGCGTTACTCCTGGTGACCGTTGTGGTGGGCGCCGGTCGTGGGGACCGACTTCTGCACCTGCACCAGGAACTCGACGTTCGACTGCGTCTCCTTGAGGTTCCGCAGCACGATCTCGAGGGCCTGCTGCGGGTCGAGCCCGGCGAGGGCCCGGCGCAGACGCCAGGTGATCTTGACCTCGTCGGCGGAGAGCAGCTGCTCCTCGCGACGGGTGCCGGAGGCGTTCACGTCGACGGCGGGGAAGATCCGCTTGTCGGCGAGGTGACGGTTCAGGCGGAGCTCCATGTTGCCGGTGCCCTTGAACTCCTCGAAGATGACCTCGTCCATCTTGGAGCCGGTCTCGACGAGCGCGGTCGCGAGGATGGTCAGCGAGCCGCCGTCCTCGATGTTGCGCGCGGCGCCGAAGAAGCGCTTCGGCGGGTAGAGCGCCGCCGAGTCGACGCCACCGGAGAGCACGCGGCCCGACGGCGGGGTCGACAGGTTGTACGCACGACCCAGGCGGGTGATCGAGTCGAGCAGCAGCACGACGTCGTGGCCCAGCTCCACCAGGCGCTTCGCACGCTCGATGGCGAGCTCGGCGACGGTGGTGTGGTCCTCGGCGGGACGGTCGAAGGTCGAGGCGATGACCTCGCCCTTCACCGTGCGCTGCATGTCGGTGACCTCTTCGGGCCGCTCGTCGACGAGGACGACCATCAGGTGCGCCTCGGGGTTGTTCTTGGCGACGGCGTTCGCGATGGCCTGCAGCACGACGGTCTTGCCGGCCTTCGGCGGGGACACGATGAGACCGCGCTGGCCCTTGCCGATCGGCGACACGAGGTCGATGATGCGGGTCGAGAGCTTGCCCGGCTCCGTCTCGAGGCGCAGGCGCTCGTTCGGGTACAGCGGGGTGAGGTCGTTGAAGTCGACGCGGGCCGCTGCCTCGTCGGCGGACTGGCCGTTGATCGACTCGACGGCGACGAGCGCGTTGTACTTCTGACGGCTCTGCTGCTCGCCGTCACGCGGCTGCTTGATCGAACCGACGACGGCGTCGCCCTTGCGCAGGTGGTACTTCTTCACCTGGCCGAGGGAGACGTAGACGTCGCTCGGACCCGGCAGGTAACCGGTGGTGCGGACGAACGCGTAGTTGTCGAGGACGTCGAGGATGCCCGCGATCGGGATCAGGACGTCGTCCTCGGTGACCTCGGGCTCGAAGTCGTCGTTCTGGCCGCCACGGCCGCGCTTGCGGTCGCGCTGGCGACGGCTGCGGCCGCTCTCGGCCTCGTCAGCGTGCTGTTGCTGCTGCTGCTTCTGCTGGCCGCTGGTCTGCTGCTTCTGCTGACCGGCGTTCTGCTGCTGCTTCTGGTCGGCCTTGTCGTCCTGCTTGGCCTCGGCCTGCTTCGGCTGGTCGTTCTGCTTCTGGCCGCCGTTCTGCTGGCCGTTCTGCTGCTCGCCGCCGTTCTGCTTCGGCTGGTTCTGCTGGCCGGCGTTCTGCTTCGGCTGGTTCTGCTGTCCGCCGTTCTGCTGGTCGGCGCCGTTCTGGCCGCCGTTCTCACCGTTCTGCTGCTCGCCGTTCTCGGCGTTCTGCCCACGGCCACGACCGCGACCACGGCTGCGACGGCCGCGGCGCGAGCCGCCCTCGCCCTGCTCGCCGTTCTGGTCGCCCTGGTCGTTCTGGTCGTTCTGGTCGGCGGACTCGTTCTGGTCATCGGCCTGGACGGCGGAGCTCGGGGCCTGCTGGCCCTGCTGCTCGGCCTCGGCAGGCGCCTGCTGGTCGCCGTTGCGCTGGCCCTGCTCGGCGCCCCGCTGCGGCTCGGCGCCTCGCTGGCCACGTCCACGACGCTGCGAACCGGACTGCGCGGCTTCCTGCGCGTCCTTCTCGGCGCGGACCTGGTCGAGCCCCGCGAGGAGGTCCTCGGTTCCGGTCTGACCGTGGTTGGTGTGCTCGGCGGCCGAGGTCGGCGCGGCGCTCACGGTGCCACCGGACGAGGCGCGGCGCGAACGACGGGCGCGGCTCGGGGCGGCGGACTCGGTGTCGGCGACGGGGGCCTCGGCAGCGGGCTGCGCCGGGGTCTCGGCGGGCTCCGGCAGGGTCGGCTGCTCGGCGGGGGCCTCGACGACGGCCGGGGCCGCGGGGGCCGCAGGGGCCTCGGCGACGGGACGCTTGTCCTCGATCGAGGCGATCAGGTCGCCCTTGCGGAGCTTGGAGAGCCCGGTGATGCCGAGCGAGGAGGCGATGCGCTGGAGCTCCGGGAGACGGAGGGCACGCAGATCGCTGGGGATCTCCACCTGGGCGGAGTTGTTGTCGGTCAAGGTCGGTGTTTCCTTTCGAACCGCAGAACGCGGAGAGTTTCCACCGTCCCGGATGCAAGGGTGCGCATCGACCGCCGTTCAGACGACGGATCGGGATTCGGTGATCAGAAAGAGATGCACACTCGCGCACCGGACCCGGCGACGTCGCAGGAGCTGTCCAGGGGACGGGCAATCCGTGCGGTTACGCGGGTTCGGCTTCGAGCGCCGAGTGCGCTGCCACTGTAGCACCACCGAGATCGACGGCCAGCATGAGCGGCCGCCAGTCGGATTCGGCGTGTCGCTGCACCAGGTCGGCGGCGGTCAGGCGCTGCGCCGGGTCACTGCCGAGCACGAGCAGGCTCGGCCCGGCGCCGGAGACCACCGCGGCGAGGCCGTGCTGGCGGAGCAGCCGGATCAGGGCGTCGGTCTCCGGCATCGCGCTGGCACGGTACGCCTGGTGCAGACGGTCCTCGGTCGCGGCGAGCAGCAGCTCGGGGCTCTGGATGAGCGCAGCGACGAGCAGTGCCGAGCGGGAGACGTTGAACGCGGCGTCGGCGTGCGGGACCTGCTCGGGCTGCAGGGAGCGCGCGAGCTTCGTCGAGAGCGTCGAGGTCGGGACGAACACCACCGGCGCGACACCGCGGTGCACCAGGAGCCGCTTGTAGGCCGGGCCCTCGGCGGTCATCCACGCGATCGTCAGGCCGCCGAAGAGCGCGGGCGCGACGTTGTCCGGGTGGCCCTCCATCTCGGTGGCCAGGGTGAGGAGCGTCGAGGCGTCGAGGTCGACGATGCCCTCGAGCAGCCCGCGGGCCGCCATCAGTCCGGCGACGATCGCAGCTGCGGAGGAACCGAGGCCGCGGCCGTGCGGGATCGCGTTCGTGGCCTGCAGCTCGAGGCCGGGCTGGTCGACACCCGCGTGCTCGAGGCCGCGACGGACCGCGCGGACGACGAGGTTCGTGTCGTCGGTGGCGACCTCGCCTGCACCGACGCCCTCGACCGTGACGGTCGCGCCGGGTTCGGGCCGCACGCGCACCACGACCTCGTCGTAGAGCGAGAGCGCGAGGCCGAGCGAGTCGAAACCGGGGCCGAGGTTCGCCGACGTGGCTGGCACCCGCACGCGGACCGCCGATCCAGCCGGCAGCGCACGGACCGCCCGTCCGGCCGGTACAGCGCTGCGGGCGGTCATGCCCTCACCCGGTCCGGACGAGCGGTCGGAGATCACTGCTCGCTGACCAGACCGAGCACGTCGGCGATCGACTTCGTGTCGACCGGCACGCTCGTCGGGGTGACCTCGCCGCCGTCGGGCGTACGGAGGGCCCACTGCGGGTCCTTCAGGCCGTGGCCCGTGACCGTGATGACGACCTTCGCACCCTTCGGCACGACACCGGCGTCGGCACGCTCGAGCAGCCCGGCGACACCGATGGCCGACGCGGGCTCGACGAACACGCCGACCTCGGCCGACAGGATGCGGTGTGCCGCGAGGATGGCCTCGTCGGTGATGGCACCGAAGTAGCCGTCGGTCTCCCGCTGCGCCTCGAGCGCGAACTGCCACGAGGCCGGGTTGCCGATGCGGATCGCCGACGCGATGGTGTCGGGGTGCCGGACGACCTCACCGTGCACGATCGGGGCCGAACCGGCGGCCTGGAACCCGAACATGCGGGGCAGCTTGGTGCTGCGGCCGGCGGCGACGTCCTCGCGGTAGCCGCGGGAGTACGCGGTGTAGTTGCCGGCGTTGCCGACGGGCAGGAAGTGGAAGTCCGGTGCGTCACCGAGGACGTCGACGACCTCGAACGCGGCGGTCTTCTGCCCCTCGATGCGGTCGTTGTTCACGGAGTTGACGAGGTGCACCGGATAGTTCGCCGCCAGGTCGCGGGCGATGTCGAGGCAGTCGTCGAAGTTGCCCTGCACCTGCAGCAGCTGGGCGTCGTGGGCGACGGCCTGGCTGAGCTTGCCCATGGCGATCTTGCCCTCGGGCACGAGCACCGCGGCGGTGATGCCGGCGTGCGTGGCGTACGCGGCGGCCGAGGCGCTGGTGTTGCCGGTCGAGGCGCAGATGACGGCCTTCGCGCCGTGCTCGACGGCCTTCGAGATCGCCATCGTCATGCCGCGGTCCTTGAACGAACCCGTCGGGTTCATGCCCTCGAACTTCACGTAGACCTCGGCGCCCGTGCGCTCGGAGAGCCGACGAGCCGGGATGAGCGGCGTGCCGCCTTCTCCGAGCGTGACGATGGGCGTCGCCTCGGTCACGTCGAGTCGGTCGGCGTACTCGCGCAGGACTCCCTGCCACTGGTGGGCCATCAGGCTTCTCTCTCTGTCCGGTGGATGGATCTGGTTGGTCGGCTCGGTGAGCCGGTCGGTCGGTCTGGAGGCCCGTGGCCGCGTCAGGCGCCGATGACGCGCAGGACGCTGGTGACGTCCAGGACGACGTCCTCGCCGCGGAGGGCGACGACGGTGTCCGCGAGGTCGGCCTCGCGCGCCAGGTGCGTGCCGATCACGAGCGTCGCGGTCCCCTCGGCTGCTCCGGTGGTGGTCTGCTCGACCGTCTCGACGCTGACGCCGTGCTTCGCCAGCACGCCGGCGACGGTCGACAGCACACCGGGGGCGTCCGTGACGTGCAGGGTGATCTGGTAGCTCGTGCGGACGGTCCCGATCGGGAACACCGGCAACTCGGACCGCGTCGACTCGGCGACACCCGGGCCGCCGATGACGTGTCGTCGGGCGGCGGAGACCAGGTCGCCGAGGACCGCGGAGGCCGTCTCGACCCCGCCGGCACCGGCACCGTAGAACATCAGGTCGCCGGCGGCCTCGGCCTCGACGAACACGGCGTTCTTCGCACCGTGCACGCTCGCGAGGGGGTGCGACTCGGGCACGAGGGCCGGGTAGACGCGGGCACTGACGCCCTCGCGGCCGTCCTCGTCGGTCAGGCGCTCGGCGGTCGCCAGGATCTTCACGACGTAGCCGGCCTTGCGGGCGGCGCGGACCTGGTCGATCGTGACGTGGGTGATGCCCTCGCGGTGCACGGCGGCGAGCGGCACCGAGGTGTGGAACGCCAGCGAAGCCAGGATCGCGGCCTTCTGCGCGGCGTCGTAGCCCTCTACGTCGGCGGTCGGGTCGGCCTCGGCGTACCCGAGCTCCGTCGCGGTGGCCAGGGCGTCCTCGAACGTGGAGCCCTTGCGGTCCATCAGGTCGAGGATGAAGTTCGTGGTGCCGTTGACGATGCCCATGATCCGGACGATGCGGTCACCGGCGAGCGAGTCGTGCAGCGGACGGATGATCGGGATGGCCCCGGCCACGGCGGCCTCGTAGTAGAGCTGCGCGCCGACCTGCTCGGCCGCGGCGAAGAGTTCCGGACCGTGGGTCGCGAGCAGCGCCTTGTTGCCGGTGACGACGTCCGCGCCCGACTGCAGGGCCTGGAGCACGAGGGTGCGCGCCGGCTCGATGCCGCCGATGAGCTCGACGACGATGTCCGCGCCGAGGATGAGCGATGCCGCGTCCGTGGTGAAGAGCTCCGCGGGCAGGTCGACGTCGCGCTGCGCGTCCACGTCGCGCACGGCGATCCCGACGAGCTCGAGCCCGGCACCGGCGCGCGAGGCCAGCTCGTCGCCGTGCTCGAGGAGCAGTCGCGCGACCTGGGAGCCGACCGAGCCGGCCCCGAGCAGCGCTACACGGACGTTGCGGTATTCGATCATCTGGGAGCGGTTCCTGTCGGTGGGGGTGCGCCCTGCGGGGTGGGCGGACCCGGTCGGGTCGGGGGTCAGCGGCCGGTACCGTCGGCGGGCACGGCGGCGACCCCGGTGTCGCGGGCGAGGAGATCGTCGATCGTCTCGCCCCGCACGAGGATACGGGCTGTGCCGTCCGCGACGGCGACGACCGGCGGGCGGCCCACGTGGTTGTAGTTGCTCGACAGCGCCCAGCAGTAGGCACCGGTGGCCGCCACGGCCAGCAGGTCGCCGCGCTGCACGTCGCCGGGCAGGTACTCGTCGTTCACCACGACGTCGCCGCTCTCGCAGTGCTTGCCGACGACGCGGCTCAGCACCGCTGGGGCGTCGGAGGTGCGGGCGAGCCGGGCCGTGTAGTCGGCGCCGTACAGGGCCGGACGGATGTTGTCGCTCATCCCGCCGTCCACCGAGACGTACGTGCGGGTCGCGCTGCCGCCGTCGTCGGTCTCGAGCGTGACGGGCTTGATCGTGCCGACGCGGTAGAGCGTCACCCCGGGCGGGCCGATGATGTAGCGCCCGGGTTCGACGGCGATGTCCGGCACCGGGATGCCGCGCTCGGCGCAGGCCTCACCGATGATCGTGGCCAGTGCCTCGGCGACGTCCTCGGGGGCGAACGCCGAGTCGGCTTCGGTGTAGTCGATGCCCCAGCCGCCGCCGAGGTTCAGCTCGGGCACCGGACCGGAGGCCACGAGCGTCGCGTGCACGTCCATCAGGCGACGGGCGGCCTCGCGGAACCCGGCGTCGTCGAAGATCTGCGAACCGATGTGCGAGTGCAGCCCGACGAAGGCGAGCGACGGCTCGGCGCGGACGGCGGCTGCGGCCTCGACGGCCTCGGACAGCGGGATGCCGAACTTCTGGTCCTCGCGCGCCGTCGCCAGGTACTCGTGGGTGGACGCGTGCACGCCGGAGTTGATCCGGATGCGCACGCGCTGCACGACCCCGGCGGCGGCCGCGGCACGGGCGACCCGCTGCACCTCTTCGTGGCTGTCGAGCACGATGGTGCCGATGCCGACCTCGACCGCGCGGGTGATCTCGGAGTCGGACTTGTCGTTGCCGTGGAAGCCGAGCCGACCGGGGTCGATGCCACCGGCCAGGGCGACCGCGAGTTCACCGGCGGTGCAGACGTCGACGCGGAGGTCCGCCTCGGCCATCCACGCGACGACCTGCGTCGTCAGGAAGGCCTTGCCGGCGTAGTAGACGTGCGCGTGGCTGCCGATCCGCTCGAAGGCCTCGGCGAACGCGTTCCGCACGCGGACGGCACGGGACTGCACGTCCCGCTCGTCGACGACGTACAGCGGCGTGCCGAACTGCTCGACGAGGTCGGTCGCACTGACGCCACCGATCGCCAGGGTGCCGTCGTCGGTCCGTGTCGCGGACGCGGGCCAGATGCGGTCCACCAGTTCGGAGGCGTCCGTCGGGAACCGCAGCCGCGGCGGTGCAAGGGGGTTCTCGCTCACGGGACCCGATCCTACCGACGCGAGCCGTTCCTCCCGGCCGCGTTACGCAACCATCCACTCAGCCGCAGCTGCCCACGGTCCGCAGGCCGTCTTCGTTGAGCGGCAACGCGTCCGCGGTGATCCGGACCGTCGCGTCCGACTTCGACACGTCGAGCGAGCGCACCCGGAGCGCCTCGGGCAGGAACTGCGCGGTGCAGACCTGCACCGGGACACCGGTGACACCCGGGATCGAGTCGACCTTGAGGCCGAGGTCCGAGTTCGTGATCCGGACGCTCTCCGGGGTGATCGTGATGCCGCGGCCGTCGTCCTGCGCGACGACGGCGCCCTTGGCGGCGTAGGTGATGTCGTACCCGAGCACGGACGACGACCCCGTCAGTTCGACGCCGCCGTCGGCCAGGCTGAGCCGGTCGAAGAGCGGACTGTACTTCGCCAGGTCCTTGACGCTCGACGACGCGAGGGTGACCGTGCCGTCGACGTCGCGGACGTCGCCCTTGCCGTCCACCGGGACGTCACGCGCGGTGACGTCGGCGGCGAGCGGGATGCCGTCGACGGTCAGCTCGGCCGAGGAGATCTCGACGCGGTCGAGGGTGCCGCTGATGAGCTGCGGGATGACGATGCCCTCGGCGTGGGCGTCGACCTGGCCGGTCGTGCCGTCGGGCAGGGACTGCTCGACCTGCTGGGCGATGATCCGGTCGACGACACCGCGCAGCACGAACTCGGCGATGACGACGAGGGCGGCGAGCACGACGACGACCACGAGCAGGACGACGGGCCAGCGGCGGCGCGTGGTGGGGCGTTCGGTGGCTGCGGGCATGCATCCCACCTTGCCAGCCCGGTCTGCGGGCCCGCTGCGGCCCGTACGCGGCCCGTACGCGGCCCGTACGCGGCCCGTACGCGGCCCGTACGCAAAACACCGGTGTTCGCGCTCGACACCCCGGAACGCGGGTGTTCGGTGCGCGAACACCGGTGTTTTGCGGAAGGGGCGACCGCTACATGCGGGACGGAGCCGACACGCCGAGCAGGCCGAGGCCGTTGCGGACGACCTGGCCGGTGGCGTCGTTCAACCACAGGCGCGTGCGGTGCAGGTCGGTCACGGGCTCGTCGCCGAGGGGCGTGACGCGGCAGGAGTCGTACCAGCGGTGGTAGAGCCCGGCGAGCTGCTCGATGTACCGCGCGATGCGGTGCGGCTCGCGCAGCTCGGCGGCGTGACGGACCACCCGCGGGTACTCGGCGAGGGCCCCGAGCAGTGCGCTCTCGGACTCGTGGGTCAGGAGCGAGGCGTCGAACACCGACCGGTCGACCCCGGCGGCCGCGGCGTTCCGGGCCACCGACTGCGTGCGCGCGTGAGCGTACTGCACGTAGAAGACCGGGTTGTCGTTCGTGCGCTTCGTGAGCAGGTCGAGGTCGATGTCGATCTGGGTGTCGCTGGCGAACCGGACGAGGGCGTACCGGCCGGCGTCGACACCGACGGCGTCGACGAGGTCCTCCATCGTGACGATGGTGCCGTTGCGCTTCGACATGCGCATCGGCTCGCCGTCCTTGAGCAGGTTCACCATCTGCCCGATCAGGATCTCGAGGTTCTTGCCCGGCTCGTCCCCGAACGCGGCGCACATCGCCATCATCCGGCCGACGTAGCCGTGGTGGTCGGCGCCGAGCATGATCAGGTTCCGCTCGAACCCGCGCTCGCGCTTGTCGAGGTAGTACGCCAGGTCGCCGGCGATGTACGCGGGCTCGCCGTCGGACTTGATGACGACGCGGTCGCGGTCGTCGCCGAAGTCGGTCGTGCGGAGCCACTCGGCCCCCTCGGCCTCGTACATCACGCCCGCCGACCGCAGCCGGGCGATGGCACGCTCGACGGCCTTCGACTCGTGCAGGGCGTTCTCGTGGAAGTACACGTCGAAGTCGACGCCGAAGTCGTGCAGCGACGACTTGATGTCGGCGAACATGAAGTCGACGCCCTCGCGACGGAAGAGCTCCTGCGCCTCGTCACGCGGCAGGTCGCGGACGTCGATTCCCGGCTCGAGGGTCGCGATGACCCGTGCCGCGATCTCGGCGATGTAGGCACCGCCGTAGCCGTCCTCCGGCGTGGGCTCGCCGAGGGCGCTGGCCACGAGGGAGCGGGCGAAGCGGTCGATCTGCGCACCGTGGTCGTTGAAGTAGTACTCGCGGGTGACGAGCCCGCCCTGCGCCTGGAACACGCGGGCCAGGCTGTCGCCGACCGCGGCCCACCGCACGCCACCCATGTGGATCGGGCCGGTGGGGTTGGCGGAGACGAACTCGAGGTTGATCCGGACGCCGTCGTAGAGGTCTCCGGTGCCGAAGGACGCACCGCCGTCGACGATGGTGCGCGCGATCTCACCGGCGGCAGCGGCCTCGAGCGTGATGTTGATGAAGCCCGGGCCGGCGACGTCGACCGAGTCCACACCGTCGAGCTCGGTCAGCTCACCGGCGATCTCCGTCGCGAGCTCGCGCGGGTTCGTGCCGAGCCGCTTCGCGAGCTGCATGGCGGCGTTCGAGGCCCAGTCACCGTGGGCGCGGTTCTTCGGACGCTCGAGCACCACGTGGGACTCCTCGATCGTCACGGTCTCGGACGCGCCTCGGCGCTCGACGATCCCGGTCAGGATCGACAGGTACGCGGCGGAGAGTTCGGCAGGAGTCACGAGGATCGATCCTACCGGGACGCCCAGGTCCGCACCGATCGATGCAGCATCATGTCGGGATGACCCCCCGCAGCCGCGCCCGGGCGCTCACCGTCGCCACCCTCACCACCGCAGCAGCCATCGTGCTCGCCGGGTGCTCGGGCGGCGGGGACAGCACCCCGTCGGCCAGTGCGACCCCGGCGGGCAAGCCGGTGACGCAGACCTGCGCGGAGCTCCTGCCGTCGAGCGCCCTGTCGGTGTACGGGCAGACCTTCGAGCTCGACGACGCCTTCACCCCGGCGAAGGATTCCCCCGCCTCGGCCATCGCGAAGCAGCGGGGTCGCGTCTGCCGGTTCGTGAGCACCGACGCGGACGCCACGGCGATCACGCTCGCCGTCGCCGACCTGCCTGAGAAGTCGCTCACCAACCTGAAGGACGCCCTGTACGAGCGGGGCGGCTCCGTCCCCACCTATCGGGTGGAGGGGTACTTCACCCTGAGCGGCGACGTCGGCCGCGCGGACGCGTTCGCCGACCCGTACTGGATCACCGCACAGTCGACGCTCTTCACCGAGCCGGGCGGGGCGCAGCCCGTCATCGACGCGGTGCGCGCAGCGCTCCAGCCGTCGGCGTCGGCGACGCCCACGCCCGCGGGCTGACCCGCGCTGCCTCCGCGCACGGTGCGGGCTCCGTCATCCGGTGCGAGGTTGCGCGCGCGGTGCGCGACTGCAGCGCCGCACGGAGCACGTAACCGTGCACGGGCCCGCGTCGCTCGCACCGTGCCGGGTCGGCCGCCTGGTGCGCGCCTGCAGCGCCGCACGGAGCACGCAACCGTGCACGGGCTCGCGTCGCTCGCACCGTGCGGACGGGAGGCCCGTGGCGAGCCCGCACCGCGCCTCCAGGCCGACGGCGGCCACGCACGGTGCCGGGTCCGCCGTCCAGTGCGAGGTTGCGCGCGCGGTGCGCGCCTGCTGCGCCGCACGCAACACGGAACCTCGCACCAGCTCGCGTCGCTCGCACCGTGCCGGGTCGGCCGCCTGGTGCGAGATTGCGCGCGCGGTGCGCGCCTGCTGCGCCGCACGGAGCACGCAACCGTGCACGGGCCCGCGACGCTCGCACCGTGCGGACAGGAAGCCCGTGGCGGGCCCGCACCGCGCCTCCAGGCCGGCGGCGGCCAAGCACGGTGCCGGGTCCGCCGTCCGGTGCGAGGTTGCGCGCGCGGTGCGCGCCTGCTGCGCCGCACGCAACACGGAACCTCGCACCAGCTCGCGTCGCTCGC
>NZ_JAHEWS010000034.1:0-26172 GCF_018598405.1 Curtobacterium flaccumfaciens
GCGCGCACGGGGTTGCGAGGTGCGCACGGTGCGGACGGGAGGCGCGGTGCCGGTCGTGCGCCGTGCCTCCCGTCCGCACGGTGCCGGGTTTGCGGTCTGGTGCGGTGTTGCGTGCTGTGTGCGCGCTTGTAGCGCGGCACGGTGCGCGGAAGCGCGCACGGGGTTGCGAGGTGCGCACGGTGCGCTGACGCGCACACTCGGCCGCGCGTCAGCGACGCGACGCGATCAGCTCGTCCTCGATCTCGGCGTCGGTCTTCGGCTTCGCGTTCTTGCGGCGTTCGCGCTCCAGGGCGCGCTCGCGTTCCTCCGGGTCGTCCTGGTTGAGGTTCCGGTACTCCTGCACCATCACGTACGCCAGGAACCCGAAGCCCCCGGCGGCGAACAGGAACCACTGGACGAAGTAGCTCATGTGCAGGCCGGTGTCGGCGTTCGGACGCTCCCAGCCGAGCGGGCGTGCCTCCGTCGGGGCGGGGGACTCCGACGCGAGTTGACCGTAGGCACCCGTCCAGATCGGGTCGTCGACCTTGTCCGCGACGTCGGCCAGGGTGACCGACTGCACCTGGTCGGTGTCCTTCGGGTCCGAGCGGCCGGGGATGCGCGGTTCGCTCTCCTGCAGTCGGACGATCGCGGTGACCTCGCCGGACGGGGGAGCGGGCACGTGGTCGGGGGCGTCCTGCGTGTTGCCGGTCGGCACCCATCCGCGGTCGACGACGAAGGCGCGCCCCTCCGGCGTCACCAGCGGCGTCAGGACCTCGAACCCGGGCTGGCCGTTGTGCACGCGGTTGCGGACGAGCAACTGGGAGTCGACGTCGTACCGGCCGGTCACGGACACCCGGAGCCACTCCTGCTCGTCCTGCCAGCTCGACGCCTTCGGCAGCGCCTGGTCGAGCGGGACCGGGGTGTGGTCGTAGTTCTGGGCGACCTGCTCGTTCTGCCGGACGGCCTCGTTCCGGCGGTCCCACTGCCACATGCCGAACAACGCGCACACGATGGCGAAGGCCACGGCGATCGCGAAGTAGCCGAGCCAGCGACGGCTGCGGACGAACCGCCAGCCGACGAAGGGCTGGTTCGCGTGGCGACCGGACTCGCCCGACCCGGAGTCGTCAGCCGGGCCGGAACCAGCGGCGCGCTGCAGCTTGGCGGCGTGCTTGCGGCCGTAGCGCGACTGCGGGTCGAAGCCCTCGGTCATCGCGAGGTGCCGGTGGAGCGCACCCCGACGTCGTTCTTCGGCGTCGCGGTCGGGTCGCGCTCGTCGTCGAGGCGGTCCACGTCCTCGTGCATGCCCGTGACGCGCACGGGGAAGGATCGGGATCGCAGGTAGTCGGCCAGGAAGTCGCGGTGCTCCTCGCACGCCGCCCAGATCTTCACGCGGTCGATCGCGTGGATCCGGGGGTTGCGCCAGTTCACGCGCCAGCCGGCCGTCGAGGTACAACCGGCCCGTGAGCACACCGGGGTGGACCCGGGTTCGGTCTGCAGGTCGAACGTCGCACCCATCAGCGGGGTCCCCACATCTTCGATCGGTCGCCGTTGCGCTGCCACTCGTCCTGCGCGTGCTGCGCCTGCTGGCGGAGGCGGTCCTGCTCGTCGCGGTAGGCCTGGGCTCGGGCGTCCTCCTGCTGTTCGCGGAGACGCGGGTCGACGGCGTCGTAGAGCTCGATCGATCCGGCGGGGGAGATCATGTCGCTCTCGGTACGGCTGCCGGCGTTCGCGATGACGACGGCGACCCACGGGATCACCGCGGCGAGCACGATCGGGATGACCGCGAGCCACGAGTGCCAGATGGAGTAGACGAGCACGGCAGAGATGAACAGGACCACCCGGATCGCCATCTGCCACACGTAGCGGGACAGGCGGTGCGCCCGGTCCTGCTCCGGTGAATCCGGCAGCGAGGTGATGCTCGTGTGCGTGCTCTTCATACAGATGGTCTCCGTCTACCCGTGGTCAAGCCTAATCCCGCGTGGCCGATCGTGGGTCCGCCGCGCGCGAACCGGCGGGGTGGACTGCTCCGGTACGCTCGTCCGGGCGTGTCAGCCGGACCTCCGGCACGGCGCGCCGAGCAGATCCCACCGAACGGAGCGACCATGAGCACCCCCCGTACCGTCCTCATCACCGGCGGCAACCGCGGCATCGGCCACGCCTTGGCCGAGCGGTTCGTCGCAGCCGGCCACCGGGTCGCCGTGACGTCGCGCAGCGGGCAGGGCGGGCCAGAGGGTGCGCTGACGGTGCAGGCCGACATCACCGACACGGCCTCCGTCGACGCGGCGTTCACCCGGGTCGAGGCCGAGTTCGGACCGATCGAGGTGCTCGTCGCCAACGCCGGAATCACGAACGACCAGCTGCTCCTCCGCATGTCCGAGGACGACTTCACCAGCGTCGTCGACACGAACCTCACCGGCACCTTCCGCGTCGTGAAGCGGGCGACGAAGGGCATGATGAAGGCGAAGTTCGGCCGCATCGTGCTGATGTCGAGCGTCGTCGGCGCCTACGGCCAGATCGGGCAGGTCAACTACGCCTCGTCGAAGGCCGCCCTCGTCGGCATGGCCCGGTCGATCACCCGTGAGCTCGGTTCGCGCGGCATCACCGCGAACGTCGTCGCCCCCGGCTTCATCCAGACCGACATGACCGCCGCGCTCTCCGACGAGCTGCAGGCCGAGTTCAAGAAGGCGATCCCGGCCGCCCGCTACGGGACGGTGGACGACGTCGCCGACGCGACGCTGTTCCTGGCGAGCGACGGCGCCGGGTACGTCTCCGGCGCGATCATCCCCGTCGACGGCGGCCTCGGGATGGGGCACTAGGCGACGCTCGCCGACGTCGTTCCGCGCCCAGCGACACCTCACGGGCCTTCGTGCGCGTGAGGTGTCGCTGAGCGCGAAGAACCGGCGCGTCGGACGCTCGGAGCCGTCAGCCGCGCAGGCCGAGCGTCGCTAGGACAGCGGAGAGGTCACGGTCGACGACCGCGACGTCCGCCTGCTCCCGCACACGTGGCTTCGCGTCGAACGCCACCGACAGGGCGGCGACGCGCATCATCTCGAGGTCGTTGGCACCGTCGCCGATCGCGACGGTGCGCGACGGGTCGACCCCGTCGGCAGCCGCCCACTCGCGGAGCGCGACGGCCTTCGCGTGTGCGTCGACGACGTCGCCGAGCACCCGACCGGTCAGCACGCCGTCGGTGACCTCGAGGCGGTTCGCCCGGCAGTGGTCCAGGCCGAGTCGCGCGGCGAACGGGTCGAGCACCTCGTGGAACCCGCCGGACACGACACCGACGGTGCCGCCGGCGGCGTGCACGCCGCGGACGAGCTGGTCGGCGCCCCGCGTCACACGGACCGCCTGCTGCGCGCGCACGAAGACGTCGGTCTGGAGGCCCGCCAGGGTCGCGACACGCTCCCGGAGGCTCTCGGCGAAGTCGAGCTCCCCACGCATGGCGCGCTCCGTGATCGCCGCGACCTGTGGCCGGGTCCCGGCGCTGTCGGCGAGCAGCTCGATCACCTCGTCCTCGAGGAGGGTGGAATCAGCATCGAGGACGACGAGGAAGCGGGGCACGTACCAACGGTACCGATTGATGGTGGCACGGCCGCGTCCGTGACGCGAGCCGTGCCTCCAGTGTGTTCCCGGCTGTCGACGCTACGCGTCGACGCGGACGCCCTTGCCCACCACGGTGATGCCGGACTCGGTGACGGTGAAGCCGCGCGCCTCGTCGGCCTCGCGGTCGACGCCGACCTGCGCACCCGGTGCGAGGACGACGTCCTTGTCGAGGATGGCGCGGTTGACGATCGCCCCGGCGCCGATGGTGGCACGCTCGAACACGATCGAGTCGAGGACCTTGGCACCGGAGTCGATCGAGCACCAGGGCCCGATCATGCTGCGCTCGACCTGCGCACCCGACACCAGGCAGCCGAGTGAGACGAGTGAGTCCACCGTGGAACCGGTGTTGCCGCTCGCGTCGCGGACGAACTTCGCCGGCGGCAGGTTCGTCTGCTGGTTGAAGATCGGCCAGTCCTGGTTGTACAGGTTGAAGACCGGGACCGGGGCGATGAGGTCCATGTGGGCGTCGAAGAACGAGTCGATCGTCCCCACGTCGCGCCAGTAGTACTTGTCGCGGTCGGTGGAGCCGGGGACCTCGTTGCGCTGCAGGTCGTACACGCCGGCGTCGCCGCGGTTCACGAAGTCCGGCACGATGTCGCCGCCCATGTCGTGGGCCGAGGTCTCGAGCTGGCCGTCCCGCAGGACCGCGTCGACGAGGGCGTCGGCGTTGAACACGTAGTTGCCCATCGAGGCCAGGATCTCGCCGGGGGAGTCGGCCAGGCCGATGGCGTCCTTCGGCTTCTCGAGGAACGCGTCGATCTTGGTCGGGTCGTCCTCGGCCACCTGGATCACGCCGAACTGGTCGGCGAGTCCGATCGGCTGGCGGATCGCCGCCACCGTGGCGCTGCGGCCGGAGGCGATGTGCGCCTCGACCATCTGGTGGAAGTCCATCCGGTACACGTGGTCCGCGCCGACGACGACCACGATGTCGGGGCGTTCGTCGCGGAGCAGGTTGAGCGACTGCAGGATCGCGTCGGCCGAACCGGCGAACCAGCGCTTGCCGAGCCGCTGCTGCGCGGGGACGGACGCGACGTAGGAGCCGAGCAGCCCCTCCATGCGCCACGTCTCCGCGACGTGCCGGTCGAGACTGTGCGACTTGTACTGCGTCAGGACGACGATCTTCTGCAGACCGGAGTTGACCAGGTTCGACAGTGCGAAGTCGATGAGACGGAAGTTGCCGCCGAACGGGACGGCGGGCTTCGCGCGGTCGGCCGTGAGCGGCATGAGTCGTTTGCCTTCGCCGCCGGCGAGCACGATGCCGAAGACCTTCTTTGGTGCCATGCCGCTCACAGTAGGCGTCAGCACTGGGAACCGGTTACGTTGAACCAGTGCGAGTCGATCTGCTGACCAGGGAGTATCCGCCGGAGGTCTACGGCGGAGCGGGTGTCCACGTGTCCGAACTCACCGCCGCGTTGCGGTCGGGGACGGACACGGAAGTCCGTGTCCGGGCCTTCGGGGCCTTCCGTGACGAACCCGACGTGTGGGGCTACCGGACCCCGGACGGCCTCGGCCAGGCGAACGGCGCGCTGCAGGCGCTCGGCACCGACGTGGCCATCGCGGCCGACGTCGAAGGTGCCGACCTCGTGCACTCGCACACCTGGTACGCGAACTCCGCGGGCCGGATCGCGCAGCTGACCTACGGCATCCCCCACATCGTCACCGCCCACAGCCTCGAGCCCCTGCGCCCGTGGAAGGCCGAACAGCTCGGCGGCGGCTACCGCCTGTCCAGCTGGATGGAGCGCGAGGCGTTCGAACACGCCGACGGGGTCATCGCGGTCTCCAAGGCCATGCGCGCGGACATCCTGCGCTCGTACCCGTCGATCGACCCGGCGAAGGTGCACGTGGTCTACAACGGCATCGACATCGACGCGTGGAAGCCGACCGTCGACGAGGACGCCGTGCGCGCCCTCGGCATCGACCCGACGCGCCCGAGCGTCGTGTTCGTCGGACGCATCACCCGGCAGAAGGGCCTGCCGTACCTGCTCCGCGCGGTGGCGTCGCTGCCGTCGGACGTGCAGATCGTGCTGTGCGCCGGCGCGCCGGACACCCCCGAGATACTGGCCGAGGTCACCGAGCTCGTCGAGGGACTCCGCGCGGAACGCGAGGGCGTCGTCTGGATCGACCGGATGCTCGCGCACGAGGAGATCGTGAACGTGCTGTCCTCGGGCACCGTGTTCGTGTGCCCGTCGGTGTACGAGCCGCTCGGCATCGTGAACCTCGAGGCCATGGCGTGCGGCATCCCCGTCGTCGGCACCGGCACCGGTGGCATCCCCGAGGTCGTCGCCGACGGCCTCACCGGTCGGATCGTCCCGATCGACCAGGTGCAGGACGGCACCGGCACGCCGACCGACCCCGACCGCTTCGTGGCCGACCTCGCCGCGACCCTCACCGAGGTGCTCGCCGACGAGGGTCTCGCGAAGCTCATGGGGCGTGCCGGGCGGCTCCGTGTCGAGACCGAGTTCACCTGGGATGCGATCGCCACCAGGACACGGCACGTCTACGACCAGGTGCTCGGCCAGAACCCGTAGGCTGGTCGCATGCCCTCGGTCGTGCGCTTGTCAGACGTCTCCGTGGTCCGCAACGGGGCCACCATCCTCGACGCGATCTCGTGGGAGGTGCAGGACGACGAACGCTGGGTCGTGCTCGGTGCGAACGGTGCGGGCAAGACCACGCTGCTGCAGGTCGCCGGTGCCCAGACGTTCCCGACCTCGGGTGACGTCGAGGTGCTCGGCACCGAGCTCGGTGGCGCCGACCTGTTCGAGCTCCGTCCGCGCATCGGCTTCGCGTCGACCGCCCTGGCGCGGCGCATCCCGGTGACCGAGAAGGTCATCGACGTCGTGCTCACCGCGGCGTACTCGGTCACGGGTCGCTGGAACGAGGAGTACGAGGAGCTCGACGTCCGCCGCGCGCAGCGCGTGCTCGAGGAGTGGGGCCTGGGGTCCTTCACCGACCGCACGTTCGGCGAGCTGAGCGACGGCGAGCAGAAGCGCGTCCAGATCGCCCGTGCCGTGATGACCGACCCCGAGATCCTGTTCCTCGACGAACCGGCCGCGTCCCTCGACCTCGGCGCCCGCGAGAGCCTGGTCCGCACGCTCGGCGGGTACGCCCAGAGCGCGGACTCACCGGCCATCGTCATCGTGACCCACCACGTCGAGGAGATCCCGGCCGGGTTCACGCACGCGCTCGTCCTCGCCGACGGCCACGTGCAGGCCGCCGGTCCGATCGACGAGGTCCTCACCGACCAGACCCTGACCGAGGCGTTCGGCATCGACCTCTCGGTCACCAAGGACGCCGGTCGCTACACGGCACGCGCCGCGTAGCGCTGCGATCCCGCCGTCTCTCTGGTATCGTGGACGGCTGGCGCAAGCCGACGACTTCCCGCGCAGTTCGCGCAATCCCACCACCGCTATCGAGGAATCTCCATGAAGACCGACACCCACCCCGAGTACCGCGCCATCGTCTTCCGCGACCTGGCTTCCGGTGAGACGTTCCTGACGCGTTCGACCGCGAACAGCAACAAGACCATCGAGCTCGACGGTGCGACCTACCCGGTCATCGACGTCGAGATCTCGTCCGCTTCGCACCCGTTCTACACGGGCAAGCAGCGCATCCTCGACTCGGCCGGTCGCGTCGAGAAGTTCAACCAGCGCTTCAAGGGCTTCAGCAAGTAAGCAGCCCCGCAGCACGGAACGGGCGGTCCTCCTTCGGGAGGGCCGCCCGTTCGCGTTGTGCAGCCAGCGTCCTGACCGCAAGACACCGGTGTCCGTGCGTCGAACCGCGGTCTGCGGGTGTTCAACGCGCGAATACCGGTGTCTTGCGAAGACGGGCAGCGCGAGGGGTCAGGCGCCGTTGCGGTGGGGCCAGCGGCCGTCGGCGATGAACGAGGGGTCGCGCTTCTTGCGCATGTAGTCCTGGAACGAGGTGGCCTGCTCGGCACACCAGCCGACCTGCTTGCGGTGCAGCTCTTCGGCGGAGATGCCGAGCTCGTCGGGGTACTTGCCGGCGATGGCCTGAGCGACACGCCCGGCAGCGATCGCGTCGGCACCGGCGTCGTGCGCGTCGTCGAGGGTGACCCCGTACAGCTCGGACGCTGCCTCGAGCGTGCGCTTGCCCTTGCGGAACGTGTCGAGCGCCTTGTCGATCACCAGAGGGTCCACGACGTTGCCGATGACGGGTGAGGCGAACCCGTGTCGCTTGGCTTCGCGGTCGAGCACGGTGAGGTCGTACGGGGCGTTGTAGATCACCAGGGGGATGCCGCGGGCGAACACGGCCTCGATCGCGGCGATGATCTCGGCCACGACCTCGGCCGCAGGACGCCCTTCGGCCTGGGCTCGCTCGGTGGTGTACCCGTGCACCGCCGCTGCGCCCTCGGGGATCGGGACACCGGGGTCGGCGATCCACGCGCCCTCGACGATGGAGGCCCCGGTCATGTCGATGAGGCCGACGTGGGCCGTGACGATGCGGGCCGTCTCGACGTCGACCCCGGTGGTCTCGAGGTCGAAGACCCCCAGAGCGTGCCACCAGGGGCGGCCCGTGAGGTCCTGGGACGGAGCGGGCGCGTCGAGCTGTGCTGTGGGGAACGTCACGCGGTCAGGCTAACGGGACGCACCGACACCCCCGACTACCGGGTCGGCGCGCCGACGTGCAGCCAGTAGAACGACTGCGTGCCCATGGTGAGTGTGACGTTGCCGTCCTCGTCGAACGACGGGAACGAGCCGCCGCCGAACAGGTCGTACAGCGGCCGCCCCGCGAACTCCGGAGCGGACACCGTGACCGAGGTCGGGTTCGTCGCGAACGAGAACACGCACAGGACGTCCTCGGCGGAGGGGCCGAACTGTTGGCCGGAACCCTCCCACGAGCGGACGAAGGCGAGCACGGAGTCGTTCGAGGTCTCCTGCACGTGCAGCGTGCCGAGCCCGAACACCGGGTGCGCCTTGCGCGTGTGGATGACGTTGCGGACCCAGTGCAGCAGCGAGCGCGACTGGGCCAGCTGCGCCTCGACGTTGACCTGCGCGTAGTTGTAGACGAGCGACTGGACGACCGGCAGGTAGAGCTTGCCCGGGTCGGCGGTGGAGAAGCCCGCGTTCCGGTCCGGCGTCCACTGCATCGGCGTGCGCGACGAGTCGCGGTCCGGCAGCCAGATGTTGTCGCCCATCCCGATCTCGTCGCCGTAGTACAGGAACGGCGAGCCCGGCAGCGAGAACAGCAGCGCGTGGATGAGCTCGAGCTCGGCGCGCGAGTTGTCGAGCAGGGGAGCGAGGCGTCGGCGGATACCGATGTTCGAGCGCATCCGCGGGTCGTATCCGTACCAGCCGTACATCGCCTGGCGGTACTCCTCGCTCACCATCTCGAGCGTGAGCTCGTCGTGGTTGCGCAGGAAGACGCCCCACGCCGCGCTGGCCGGAACGTCGAGGGTCTCGGACAGGATCGCCTTGAGCTCGGCGGCGTGCTGGGCACGGAGCGAGTAGAAGATGCGGGGCATCACCGGGAAGTCGAACGCCATGTGGCACTCGGGCTCCTCGTCGGTGCCGAAGAACGCCGCCGTTTCGCGCGGCCACTGGTTGGCCTCGGCCAGGAGCACGCGGCCGGGGTACTCGTCGTCGACCATCGCGCGGAGCTTCTTGATGAACTCGTGGGTCTCCGGCTCGCCCTCGCCGTTGCCCTCTTCCGACTCGAACAGGTACGGGATCGCGTCGAGCCGGAGCCCGTCCACGCCCATGTCGAGCCAGTGCCGGACGACGTCGTAGATCGCCTCGATGACGGCGGGGTTCTCGAAGTTCAGGTCGGGCTGGTGCGAGAAGAACCGGTGGAAGAAGAACTGGCGCCGGACCGGGTCGAAGGTCCAGTTGGACTCCTCGGTGTCGACGAAGATGATGCGGATGTTCGAGTAGTCCTCGTCGGTGTCCCGCCACACGTAGAAGTCGCCGTAGGGGCCGTCCGGGTCCTCGCGGGACTGCTGGAACCACTCGTGCTGGTCGCTGGTGTGGTTGATCACCATGTCGATCACGATGCGCATGTTCCGCTCGTGCGACTTCGTGACGAGCTCGCGGAAGTCGTCGAGCGTGCCGAACTCGGGCAGGATCGCGCGGTAGTCGGCGATGTCGTAGCCGCCGTCGCGCATCGGTGACTGGAAGAACGGCGGGAGCCACAGGGCGTCCACACCGAGCCACTGGAGGTAGTCGAGCTTGCCGATGACGCCCTGGATGTCCCCGATGCCGTCTCCGTTGGAGTCGACGAACGACCGGATCATGCACTCGTAGAAGACCGAGCGCTTGTACCACTGCGGGTCGAGCGTCAGGCCGGGCAGCTGGATCGGGGCTGTGAAGGTCACCGTGCTCCTCGTCGAAGGTCCACGGACCGGTCGACGGCCCGCCCCGGACACGATAGGCGCGAGATGCTGCGGGTGTCCGGGTTTTCGTGCGGTTGGCTCCCTAGACTGGCGCGGATGCAACCGCCCGTGCTCTCCCCGTACCAGTCGCTGATGGCCGCAACCCCGGTCGTGCACCGGGCCGTCCAGGTCGACGGCCGGACCACCCACTACTGGGTCTACGGGCCTGAGGACTCGGATCGCACGGTCCTCGCGGTGCACGGGTTCCGCGGCGACCACCACGGGCTCGAGACGATCGCCGCGCACCTCGAGGGCGTCCGGGTGATCGTGCCGGACCTGCCCGGCTTCGGCGTGTCCGATCCGCTGCCGGTGTCCGACATCGACGCGTACGTGGCCTGGCTCACCGGCTTCCACGCCGCGCTCGGGCTCGGGCGCGACACGGTCGTGCTCGGCCACTCGTTCGGGTCGATCGTGGTGTCGGCCACCGTCGCCGCCGGACTCGACACCCGGCTGCTCGTGCTGGTCAACCCGATCGCCGCCCCGGCCCTGCAGGGTCCGCGCGCCGTCGGCACCGCGATCGCCATCGGGTACTACCGCGCCGGCGCTGTGCTGCCGAAGCCGATCGGGCTCGGGATCCTGCGGAACGCCGCGATCGTCCGGGCGATGAGCATCGCGATGCTCAAGTCGAACGACCCCGCGATGCGACGGTGGGTGCACGACCAGCACGACCGCTACTTCTCGGCCTTCGCGAACCGGACGAGCGTGCTCGAGGCCTTCCGGACGTCCGTCACCCACGACGTGTCCGAGTACGCCGACCGCATCGGCGTGCCGGTGCTGCTCATCGCGGCCGAGCACGACGACATCACCGCGGTCCCCGAGCAGCGCGCGCTGGCCGAGCGGCTGCGCGACGCCGAGCTCGTCGTGATCCCGGGCGTCGGACACCTCGTCCACTACGAGACGCCGGCGTCGGCCGCGGCGGCGGTGCTCCGCCGGATGGCAGACACCCCCGGACGTGCCGGACGCCCTGGACGCGGCGTGGCTGCCAGCGGGAGCCGGTCGTCCGGGGCGGGGCGGGCCTCCCGGAAGGCGGACGCGTCGTGACGCGCCTGCGCATCGGCATCGACTGCCGGTACGTCCGGATCGGCCGGCACGACGGCATCAGCCGGTTCACCGCCGGGGTCGCGGCGCACCTGCCGGACCGGCACGAGTACGTGCTGCTCGTCAGTGACGAGCGCCAGCTCGAGTCGCTGCCGCGTGGGCTGCCGTGGGAGCTGCTGCCCGCGCCGACGGACGCGGGGGAGCCCCTCGTCGCCCGGCGCGTCAACCGTCTGGGGCTCGACGCGGTGTTCTCGCCGATGCAGACGATGGGCTCGCGGGGGCGCGGGTACGCCCTCGTCCTGACGCTGCACGACCTGATCTACTACCGCAACCGCACGCCCCCGCGGGACTTCTCGTGGCCGCTGCGACTCGGCTGGCGGGCGTTCCACCTGTCGTGGGTGCCACAGCGGTTCCTGCTGAACGGTGCCGACGCGGTCGTGACCGTGTCGGAGACGACCGCCGGGCTGATCGCCGAGCACCGGCTCACGAAGCGTCCGGTGACGGTCGCCCACAACGCTGCGGACCCGGCGTCGCCGCGGGTGTCCGGCGGGCGGCGCGAACGCTCCCTCGTCTACATGGGCTCCTTCATGCCGTACAAGAACGTCGAGACCCTGGCGGCAGCGCTGCCGCTGCTCGGTGCGGACTGGACGCTGCACTGCATGTCGCGGGTGTCCGACGCCGACCGGGCTCGGCTCGAGGGACTCGCACCCGCCGGGACGATCGTGTTCCACGACGGGGCCACCGACGACGAGTACCTGTCGGTGCTCCGTTCGGCCACGGCGTTGGCGACGGCGTCGTACGACGAGGGGTTCGGCATCCCGCTGGTCGAGGCGATGGGGGTCGGGACGCCCGTCGTGGTGAGCGACATCCCCATCTTCCGGGAGATCGGCGGCTCCGCTGCGGAGTACTTCGACCCGGACTCGCCGTCCGCCGTCGCCGCTGCCGTGCGGCGGGTCGAGGAGCGGTGGGACGAGGCTTCGCGGCAGTCGCTCGAGCGTGCCGCGCGGTTCCGGTGGCAGGACTCGGCGGAGCAGGTCGTCCGGGCCGTCGAGCGGGCCGTGGCGGACCGGCGGGCCCGGGCGCGGGGCCGCCGCCGCAGCCTGGCGGACCGTCAGGCGTAGGCGCGGTGCCGCGGCCGCTCGCCTACTCGGGCGCGAGCACCTGCACGTCGGCGCCCGGGAACACCTTCTGCGTCTCCTCGGTCACCCGCGCGACGATGGGCGGCACCGCGGCGCCCCGTCCCGGCGTCCGCGCGACGACCGCCTGGTCACCGTCGTCGTCCGATGCGTCGCCGCCGCGCTCCCACGAGCAGCGGACCTCGGTGACCCCGCCGATGCGGTCGAGGGCGTCAGCCAGTGCCAGGCGCTTCGCCGCGACGGCGCCGGCCCCGGTGACGCCCACCTCGAGGTTGCCGAGGTCGGCGATGGCGACGACCCGGACTCCGTTGCCACCGGCCTCGTCGGCTGCGCGGCTGATCGCCGCGACCAGGTCACGACGGGCGCCGCGGTCGAGCGTCGGCTCGGCGCGGACGGTGGCGACGGCGTCGTAGCTCGCGAACGCGGTCTTCGATGCGGCGTGGTGCCGTACCCCGAGGACCCCGGGCAGGTCGGCGACCCGGTCGTCGAACCGGTCGAGCGCGACGTCCGGGTTGGGGAAGACCCCGCCGATGCCGTTCTGGACGCTCCCGATGATCGAACCGAGCACGACGGCGATGACCGCGGCGACGGCCAGGGTGCTGGCACCGATCACGAACCACGTCCGGGTGCGGAGCCGGGTCGGGACGCTCGCCGTCTCCGGTCCGAACACGCGGTCCAGGTCGTCTGCCTGCTGCTCCGGGGCACGCCGACCGTACCGGTCGGTTCCGTCGTCGGACATGTCGCTCCCCTCACACGCGTGTGCGGGCTGGTCGGGTCCGTCGGAGCCTAGTCCCTGGTCAGGCCCGGCGTTCGAGCGGGTTCTGGTACTCGAAGGCCGAACCACCGGTGACCTCGGAGACGTCGTCGATCGGGTCGTCGAACCGGACGAGTTCGGCGTGGAAGCGTTCCGGGTCCCAGCGGAACGAGTGGATCGAGCCGTTCCGGATCGGGGTGTGGCGGCGGTCGGCGGTGCCCGGCGCTGCGGCGTTCACGACACTGCGGATCACGGCACCGTGTGTCGCGACCACGACGACGCCCGCGTCGAAGCGCACCGCGATCTCGCCGAGCGTCTCGGTGACGCGGGCGAGCAGGGCGGAGCGGGATTCGCGACCGGGGATGTCGTCGTGCGGGTAGCGCGCCGACACCTCGTCGTCGGTGAGCCCCTCGGCCTCGCCGTAGGAGCGCTCGGCGAGCCCCGGGTACGTCGTCGGCACGTCGAGCCCCAGACGATCGGCGATGATCGCCCCCGTCTCGGCCGCGCGCGAGAGCGGCGACGCGACGACGGCGTCGAAGTGTCTTCGCGCCAGGAGTTCGGCGGCCTCGGCGGCCTGCCGTCGTCCGGTGTCGTTGAGCGGGATGTCGGTGGAACCCTGGATGCGGCGCTGCGCGTTCCAGTCGGTCTCGCCGTGGCGGACGAGGTACAGGAGGGTCGTCACCTGACGATCTTCGCAGACGCGCCCCGCGCGCCCGTCCGGCGGACGTGACCCGCGCGCCCGTCCGACACGACCCGCGCGCCAGTCCGACGCGACCCGCGCGCCCGTCCAGCCGATGCGACCGGCTAGTCGGCGGATGCCACCGCGCTGAGTCGCTCCGCCAGGTGCACGAGCGTCTCGGTGGTGCCGGCGTCGATCTTCACGGCCGCGCGACGGTCGCTCCGGGTCTCGCCACGGTTCACGATGACGACGGGGTTCTTGCGCCGGGCGGCGTGGTCGACCAGGCGCACGCCGGAGTTCACGGTGAGGGACGACCCCACCACGAGCAGCGCATCGGCATCCGCCACGATCGACACCGCCTCACGGAACTTCTCGGCCGGCACGAACTCGCCGAAGAACACGACGTCGGGCTTGAGGTCGCCGCCGCACACCGAGCACGCCGGCACGACGAACCGTTCGACGTCGGTGATCTCGACGTCGCCGTCGGGCTGGAGCTGCACCGATCCGGGCTCGTCGATCCAGGGGTTCGCCCGGTCGATGGTGGCGGCGAGGTCGGAGCGGGAGAAGACCTGTCCGCAGGTCAGACAGACCGCGCGGTCCATCGACCCGTGGATCTCCACGACCCGGCGGGACCCGGCGCGCAGGTGCAGGCCGTCGACGTTCTGCGTGATGACGCCGGCGACGATCCCGGCGTCCTCGAGGGCGGCGAGCGCCCGGTGCCCGTCGTTCGGCACGGCCGCTGCGAAGCTCCGCCAACCCAGGTGCGATCCGGCCCAGTAGCGCTGGCGCTTGGCGGGGTCGGCCAGGAACTCCTGGAAGGTCATCGGCTTCCGCACCACGCGACCGGCGCCGCGGTAGTCCGGGATGCCGGAGTCGGTGCTCAGACCGGCTCCGGAGAGCACGGCGATGCGCTTGCCCGCGAGCACCTCGACGACGCGGTCGAGGTCGTCGGCGGTCGAGGTCGCAGCATCATCCAGCATCCTGTTCACGGTACCCTCAACACCCGACCGCCCCGGGCACTTCCCGAACCGGCCGAACCGGCCGAACCGGCCGAACCGGCCGAACCGGCCGAACCGGCCGTGCCGCCGAGCCGGCCGTGCCGCCGCGCACCGGCCGAACCGGCCAGCCACCACCCGCACCACACCGAAACGAGCCCCGTGCACCCCGTCCGCATCGACTCCCTCGACGACCCGCGCCTCGACGACTTCGCCCGGCTCACCGACGTGGCGCTCCGCCGCGTCTCCGAGCCCGAGGGTGGCCTGTACATCGCCGAGTCGAACACGGTCATCGAGCGTGCTGTCCGCGCCGGGCACGTGCCGCGGAGCATCCTGGTGCAGGAGAAGTGGCTCGACAGCGTCCTGCCCCTGGTCGCTGACCACGACGGCCCCGTGTTCGTCGGTGCCGACGCCCTGCTCGAGGAACTCACCGGCTTCCGCATGCACCGCGGGGCGATCGCCGCGATGCAGCGCCCCGAGCTGCCGAGCGTCGCCGACGTGGTGCGGGACGCGAAAGTCGTCGTCGTGCTCGAGGACATCGTCGACCACACGAACGTCGGCGCCGTGTTCCGGAGCGTCGCCGGCCTCGGTGCCGACGCCGTGCTCGTCAGTCCGCGCTGTGCGGACCCGCTCTACCGCCGCAGCGTCCGGGTGAGCATGGGCACGGTGCTGCAGGTGCCGTGGACCCGCATCGGCGACTGGCCCGCGGCGGGCGAGGAACTCCGCGAGCAGGGCTTCCACCTCGCCGCGATGGCGCTGACCGACGACTCGATCGACCTCGACGCCTTCGTGGCGGACCTGCCCGACAAGGTCGCGCTCGTGATGGGCACCGAGGGACAGGGGCTGACACCGGCCGCGATCGCCTCGGCCGACACGACCGTCCGGATCCCGATGGCGCACGGCGTCGACTCGCTCAACGTCGCCGCGGCGAGCGCCGTTGGCCTGTGGGCGGTCACCCACGCCCGGCGGCTCGCCTCCTAGCGCACCACCGAGACCCTCGGGAGGCCCGGGGCGGCCTGGTCCGACAGCATCTGTCCGGCACGGATCACCAGGGCACGGTCGGTGGCCGGCCCGCCGACCAGGCAGACGCCGACGGGCGCGCCGTCCACGGTCAGCGCCGGTGCGCTCACCGCGGGCAGGCCGCCGATGCTCGCGAGCGCCGTCATCGCCGTGGTGGCGGTCCGGGTGCGCTCGAGCGCCGGGGCGTCGGCCCGGAGCAGCGGTGCGGGTCCCGGCACGGTCGGGAACAGCAGGGTCTGACCAGCGAGGGCACCGCGGATCGTCGCACGCACCTCGTCGAGGCGTGCCACGGCGTCGGCGGTCGCGGCGGGGTCGTTCGCTCGGGCCGCCGCGAAGCGGTCACCCACGACGGCGCTCAGGGCACCCGGGTGGGCGTCGATCCAGTCGCCGTGGGCAGCGAGGGCCTCGGCCGCCTGCACGAGTCGCATCTGCTCCTGCAACACTGCGGGCGCGGGGACGCCGAGGTCGGTCAGCCGGACGGTGGCGACGGGTTCGCCGAGCGTGTCGAGGAACGTGGTGAAGGCCCGGGCGACGTCCGGTTCGACGAGCGCGACCAGTTCCTCGGGGACGACGAGCACGGTCGTGTCGACCGCCGCTCCCGGCCCGGGCGGCGGGACGGTGGCGTCGAGGGCAGCGAGCAGGACCTCGGCGGTCCGGGTGAGCCAGCCGACGGTGTCGAACGACGGCGCCAGGGGGAGCAGCCCGTCGCGGGACACGGTGCCGTGGGTCGTCCGGAGGCCCCAGAGTCCCTGGTACGAGGCCGGGACCCGCACCGATCCCGCCGTGTCCGTGCCGATCCCGATCTCGGCCGTCCCGAGGCCGACGGCCGATGCGGAGCCGCTGGACGAGCCTCCAGGCAGTCGGGTGGGAGCCGCGCTGTTCGGCGGCGTGCCGTGGTGCGCGTTCCGGCCCGTCAGGTTGTAGGCGAACTCGTCGGTGCGCGCGATCCCGCGGATCGATGCGCCGGCGGCGAGGAGCGCGGCGACCGCTGCGGCGGGCGCGGCCTCGACCGGTGCCTCGCGCAGGTGGGTCGGGTTGCCGGCACCGATCGGCTGGCCGGGGACGGCGTAGAGGTCCTTGACGGCGACGCTCAGGCCGTCGAGCGGCCCTGCGGCGGTGGGGGCGACGAGCGGATCGCCGACGGCCCGCCAGACGGTGGTGTCGACGGCCTTCGGACGGCCCGTGACGTGGGCCGCTTCGATGCGCCAGCCGGTGTCGCCGTCGCGGCGCCAGAGCTGGGTCTGGAGGCCCTGCCCACCCGCGGCGAACCGGGACACCGACACGACGAGGGCGCGGTCCTCGGTCAGGGGGCGGACCTCGACGTGCGTCAGCGACCGGGTCGCGACCCCACCCCGTGCCCCGCGGAACGCGCTGATCGCGTCGTGCCCGACGAGCAGGCCGCGGTCGCCGCCGCGCATCGTGCCGGGGGAGTCGACGAAGGCGGCGTCGAGGGCGTTGAGGTCGTTCGCCAGCAGGGCGGTCTCGTAGGCGTCGAGGGCCTCGAGCAGGCCTTCGGGCACGGCGTCGGGCGCGGCCGACGCTGGGGGCGTGGTCATCGGGCGGGCTCCTCGAAGTCGGCCTTGCGGATGCGGGCATGGACACCGGTGACCAGGTCCACCACCTGCGAGATGTTGAAGTCGGTCGCGGCGGACAGGTACGCGTACGCCAGGTGGCGTTCCATGCCCCAGCGCGCGCCGAGGATCGCGACGGCGTGCCGGACGCACTGCCGGACGGCCTCGTCGAGGTCGGGGTCCATGCCGGTGGGCACGAGGAACTCCTGCGTCTCGGCGACGGGCCAGACCAGGTCCCCGAAGCGCGCGGTGGCCTCGGCGGCCGGGGTCAGGTCGAAGCGGATCGTGGCGCGGAGCGAGGCCTCCATCGCGGTGAGCGCAACCTCGCCGTCGCCCTGGGCGAAGTGCGGGTCGCCGACGTGGGCGAGCGCGCCCGGGACGAGCACCGGCAGGTGCAGCTGTGCGCCGGCCTGCAGCAGGTTGACGTCGATGTTGCCGCCGTGGCGACCGGGCGGGACGGAGTGCAGTCGCTCCCCGGGGGTGGCGACGCCCATGATCCCGAGGAACGGGGCGAGGGGGAAGTGTGCGAAGCGGTCGCCGGCGGCGGTGAGCGGGATGCGGCCCCGCCGGCCCTGGTCGGTGTCCACGACGTCGGCGAAGACGCTCACCGTCGTGCCGTCGACCGGGAACTCGCCGTGCAGGGCGCCGCGTCCGTGCCGGTTCGACACGACGCCGTAGTGCACCCGGGGCAGGGTCTCGAGGATCGTCATCGTCAGCACGTCACCGGGACGGGCACCACGCACCGCGATCGGCCCGGACACCACGTGCGGTCCGTCCGACGCGGGGTCGCGGTGGCCGGAGCGGGCGATCGCGACGGCGTCGGCGAGGACGTGTTCCGGAGCGACGCCGTGGTCGCCGAACCACGCCACGGGGTCGCTGCCCTGGTCGGGGAGGATCCCCTCGTGGCTGACGGTGTCGATGGTGACCGACTCGCCGGGGGCGATCGTCAGGGCCGGGATGTCGCCGTCGCTCGGCAGTCGGCCCCACAGGGCGGTCTCCGGGTCGACGGGCAGGGCGTGGTCGCCGCGGACGGGTCCGGCGCCGGGCTGCAGGGTCGCCACCGCGGGGGCGGTGGTCTCGTATGCGGTGGTCATCGGTCCGTCCTCCGTTCGACCAGGTGGGCCACGTCGGCGAGGTGGTCGGCCATCGCCCGCGTCGCGCCCTCGACGTCGTGCTCCCGGATCCGTTCGAGGATCCGCTCGTGCCACTCGAACGACGACCGACGCCCCTCGCTGGTGCTGTGCGAGCGGGCACGGACGTCCTGCACCCAACCGCTGCTGAGCTCGCACAGGGAGACGAGCAGGGGGTTGCCCGAGGTGCGGGCGACCTGCACGTGGAAGGCGACGTCCTGGGCGAGCGACTCCTCCGGGCTCAGGCCAGCGTGCGTCGCGGCGAGGATGCGTTCCAGGGTGAGCAGGTCGGCCTCGCCCGCCCGCGCCGCGGCGAGTCCGGCGACCTGCGGCTCCACGACGGTCCGGAACTCGGCGACGTGCTCGGCCCGGTGGTCCAGGTCGTCCCGGTGGTGGTCGAGCAGGGCGGACGCTTCCTCCGGCCGCGGCAGCACGACGGTGCCACGACCAGGGGTCCGGGAGACCAGGCGACGGCGCTCGAGCTCCTGCAGCGCCTCGCGGATGGTCGTGCGGGACACGGCGAGGTCCTCGGCGAGCGTGCGTTCGGGCGGCAGCTTGTCGCCGGGCTGCAGGTCGTCGAGCACGAGCGTGCCGAGGTGGGCGGCGGTCGCCGCGCTCAGGGTCCGTCCACGGTGCATGCCCTCGACCGTAGGGCCGGTTGGTCTGCTTGGTTCATTGGTACGACCATCTTTTACACGGCCGTCACACGCGGCGTCGGAACCCGAAACACGGCGGGCGAATGGTGGAGCACGTCCCATCCGCACCGACCGGAAGAGGGGTTCGACGTGGACCTGGTCCTCACCAACGCACGGCTGACCGACGGTCGATCCGTCGACGTCACCATCGCCGACGGCGTGATCGTCAGCGTGGCCGACGCGCTGCCCGGTCCGGGCTCGGCGCACGGCACCGTCACCGGCACCGGCACCGGCACCGGCACCGGCACCGTTGTTGCTTCCAGCCGCGTGGTCGACTGCGCCGGACGTGTGCTCATCCCCGGGCTCATCGAGGCACACCTGCACGTCGACAAGGCCCTGCTCGACCGGGAACGCCCGAACCCCGACGGCACCCTCGCCGGTGCCATCGCCGTCACGGGGGAGCTCAAGCGCGGCTTCACCCACGCCACCGTCCGCGACCGGGCCCGCACCCTGCTCGACCAGGCCATCACGAACGGCACCACGCTCGTCCGCGCACACCCCGACGTCGACCCGATCGTCGGGCTCACCGGCGTCGAGGTGCTGCTCGACCTGCGCGACGAGTACCGGGACGCCCTCGACCTGCAGATCGTCGCGTTCCCCCAGGAGGGCATCGCCAAGGCGCCGGGCACCCTCGCGCTGCTCCGTCAGGCGCTCGCCGCGGGAGCGGACGTCATCGGGGGCTGCACCTACAACGAGCACACCCTGGCCGCGTGCCACGAGCACGTCGAGACCGTCCTCGACCTCGCCGAGGAGTTCGGGGTGCCGGCCGACCTGCACGCCGACTTCGCCGACGACACCTCCGACCCGCGGTACGCCCTCGCCGGGCACATCGCCGACCGTGTGACCGCCCGCGGGCTGCAGGGGCGGGTGGCGCTCGGTCACGTGACCTCGGTCGCGAGCCTGCCCCGCGGCGAGCGCCGGGCGCTGTTCGACCGCCTGGCGGCCGCCGGGGTCGCCGTCGTGCCGCTGCCCGCGACCGACCTGCACCTCGGCGGCCGGTCCGACGACCACGACGTTCGGCGCGGGGTCGTCCCGGTCCGCGAACTCTGGGACGCCGGGGTCACGAGCGCCTACGCGTCGAACAACGTCCGGAACGCCTTCACCCCGTTCGGCAACGCCGACCTGCTCGACGTCGGGCTGCTCCTGGCGCAGACCGGGCACCTGTCCGGCCCGGACGACCTGCGACGGGTGCTCGCCATGGCGACCACCGGGGCGGCCGAGGTCGTCGGCGTCGCGGACACCCACGGCATCCGGCCCGGCGCCGCCGCCGACCTCGTGGTGCTCTCCACCACCGACCCGGACGGCGTCCTGCTCGACCGGCCGGACCGCGCCCTCGTCGTCAAGCGCGGCCGGGTCGTCGCCGAGACCACCCGGACCGTCCGTCTCACCACCAGCCGCACCACGAACCGATCGAAGGAACTCAGCCATGCGTGAACGGATCCCGCACGAGATCGTCGCCTCCGTCCTGGCCGGTGCCACGGCGTTCATCGGGGGCAATGCCCTGCACCTGCCGACCTGGGCGATCTTCATCAGCTGGGCGGGGATGTTCCTGCTCGGCAGCAAGCCGACGCTGCGGAACGCCACGCGCCTGTGGGCCGCGATGCCGATCGGCTCGGCGTTCGGCCTGGTCATCGTCCTGCTCGACCAGCGGTTCGGCACGCTGTTCGGCGAGGGGCAGGCGGCGCAGGACACCGTGCTGGCGCTGCTCATCCTCGTCGTGAACTGCGCCCTGATGTACACCGGTCGCACGAAGCTGTTCGGGCTCGTCCCCGGGATGTTCCTCGGGTTCGCCTCGTTCTTCGCGACCTGCTTCGGCGGCTTCGGGTTCGACCCGGGGAACGCCTGGGCCGCCTGGGTGTCGGTCGTGCTGATGAACGCGCTCGGGCCGGTGTTCGCGTACCTGTCCCGTCGCCTGACCTTCGCGCGACCCGAGACGGCCGACCCGGTCGAAACGGCCGACCCGGTCGAAACGGCCGACCCGGTCGTCGCGACCGACGCCGGCGGCGCAGCGGCCCCGGCTCCTGCTCCGGAACGGCAGCCCGACCAGCCCGTCGCAGCCTCGGCCTAGGAGCGGACCGGTACGCTCGGGCCTCGTGTCACGAGTCGTCCGCCGCCCCCGTTCCGCCGTCCGGAGGCCGGTGACGATCTCGGTGGTCGCCGTCCTCGTCCTGGTGGCCGGGTACCTCGTCGCCGCGGCCGTCGTGCCCTTCGGTCCGGCGAACGCCAGCACCACCACCTACTCGGCGCCGGAGACGACCGTCCCCGCGCTGAGCTTCCCGGGGTACGGCGCGACGGCAGTCGAGGCCACCGACTTCCCGGAGAGCCTGCGCACCAGCGGCGACACGGAGCCCCGGTCGATCGCGAGCATCACGAAGGTCGTCACGGCGCTCGTGGTGCTCGACGAGAAGCCGATGGCCGCGGGGGAGTCCGGCCCGTCGATCCGCTTCACGAAGCAGATGGAGGGCCTGTACGCCAAGTACGCGGCGCAGAACGGCGAGGTCGCGCCGATGCCGGCCGGGCTGAAGCTCACCGAGCACCAGACGTTCCAGGTGATGCTCATGAAGTCGGCGAACAACTACGCCGGCGCGCTCGCCATCTGGGCCTTCGGGTCGATCGCGGCGTACGAGCACGCGGCGAACGACTGGCTCGACGAGCACGGCCTGGACGACACCACGATCCACGAGCCGACCGGCCTCGATCCGGACAACACCTCGACGGCCACCGACCTCGTCGAGCTCGGACAGCTCGCGCTCGCGAACCCGGTGGTGAAGGACATCGTCGGTACCCAGGACGTCACGATCCCGACGGTCGGCGAGATCGAGAACTCGAACAAGCTCCTCGGACTCGACGGCATCGAGGGGATCAAGACCGGCACCCTCGACGAGGCCGGCGCCTGCCTGCTGTTCGCGGCGACGTACGAGCGCGGCGGGAAGGACGTCACCGTCGTCGGCGTGATGCTCGGCGGGGTCGACCACGACTCGCTCGACGTCGACGTGCAGCGGCTGCTGCGGTCCGTGGCGGACAACTTCCAGGTGGTCACACTCGCCCACCAGGGGCAGACCTTCGGCACCTTCTCGACCCCGTGGCAGGACGAGGCCGACGCGGTCACGACGAAGGCCGCCGAGGTCCTGGTGTGGGGGAAGACCACGGTCACCGCGAAGGCGACGCTCGAGCAGGTGACCTTCGGCACGAAGGGCGAGCGGGTCGGGCAGGTGCGGTTCCGGATCTCCGACCACGACCCGGTCACGGTGCCGCTCGTGCTCGAACGCACGATCGACGACCCCGGCGTCTGGTGGCGCTGGACGAACCCGTTCCAGGGGGCGTGACGTCCGTCGTCCGCCGACCGTAGAGTCGGTCGGGTGACGACGATGACGACGTTCCCCCGGACCACCCCCGCCGCCCTGGGCATCGATCCCGGTGGTGTGACCGCCCTGCTCGACGCCCTCGAGTCGACGCCCGCCGTGGAGCCGCACAGCATCATGCTGCTGCGGCACGGCCAGGTCGCGGCCGAGGGCTGGTGGCAGCCCTACGCCGCGGACCGCGTGCACCTGCTCTACTCGCTGAGCAAGAGCTTCACCGCCGCCGGGGTCGGCATCGCCGTCCGGGCGGGCCTGATCGACCTCGACGCGACCGTGCTGTCGTACTTCCCGGAGCTCGACGCCGACGTCACCGACGGACGCAGCCGCCGCATCCGCGTCCGGCACCTGCTCGCGATGGCGAGCGGCCACCGCGAGGAGACGATCGACCGCGCCGAGGCCCTCGACCCGACGAACACGGTGCGGGGGTTCCTGCTGCTCCCGCCGGACGAGGAGCCCGGCACGGTCTTCGCCTACAACCAGCCGTGCACGTACACCCTCGCCGAGATCGTCCGGCGGGTGACCGGCGGGTCCCTCGTCGCGTGGCTCCGCCCGCACCTGCTCGACCCGCTCGGCATCGACGACCTCGCCTGGCGGCGCGACGACACCGGCGCGGAGCTCGGCTACAGCGGGTGCTACGCGCCGACCGACGCGGTCGCCAAGCTCGGCCAGCTGTACCTGCAGGGCGGCGTCTGGGACGGCGAGCGGATCCTCGACGCCGACTGGGTCGAACAGGCCACGAGCACGCAGGTCGCCAACCCGGACGAGGGCAACCCGGACTGGTCGCAGGGGTACGGCTTCCAGTTCTGGATGGCCCGCCACGGTTTCCGCGGCGACGGCGCCTACGGTCAGTTCTGCGTCGTGCTGCCGGAGCAGGACGTCGTGCTCGCGATGACCGGACAGAGCCTCGACATGCAGGCGGTCCTCGACGCGGTCTGGGAGCACCTACTGCCCGCCGTCGACCGCCCGTCCGACGCGGGATCGGACACCGCCCTGGAGGCGCGGCTCGGCTCCCTGGGACTGCCCGCCGTGGTCGGTGGCCCGCTGCAGGGCCTCGCCGACGTCGGTCCGCTGGCGCGCGACGGCGACGGCGACGGCGACGGGTGGCGGCTCACGCTCCACGTCGACGGCGGCACGCTGTCGGTGCCCGTCGGGCAGGGCGAGTGGGCGGTCGAGGGGCCGCTCGCCGCGAGCGGTGCCGTCGCGGACGACGGGACGGTCCGCGTCGGCGTGCGGTTCGTCCAGACCCCGCACCTGGCGCACGTCCGGATCGACCCCGCGACGGGATCGACGACGACGAGCTGGCAGACCGAGCCGCTGCACGACGGACCGCTCACGCTGCGGCGCCCCGCCGACTGAGAGCCGCGGCCCTGCGGCCCGCGCCGCGTCTACGGGGTGTCGGAGGGGTGCTCGGTGACGATCTGCAGCTCGGGCCGCTTGGCGGACACCCCGTCGCCGGAGGAGGTGTGCTTGATGCGCCGGACGACCCACGGCACCAGGTACTCCTTCGCCCAGCCGAGGTCCTCGGCGCGGGCCTCGCGCCACGGTCGTGCCTCGAGGGGGTCCGGGTTGAACGGTTCGAGCCCGTGCGGCACCCCGAGGGTGTCGAGCACCGCGGCGGCGATCGTCGCGTGGCCCATCGGGGAGTGGTGCAGCCGGTCGGGGGCCCACATCCGCGGGTCCCGGAGCACGCGGAGTGCCCACGTGTTCGCCACCAGGGCGCCGTGCTTCAGGGCGATGGCGTGCAGGTTCTCGTTGTAGATCGCCGTCTTGCCGCGGACCATGCCGAGCACCGGGGTCATCCCGACGTCCGGGCCGGTGAACAGCACGACGGTCGCACCGTCGCGCCGCAGGTCGGCCACCATGCGGTCGACGCGCTCGGCGAGCTCGTCCGGGTCCGAGCCGGGGCGGATGATGTCGTTGCCGCCGGCGGACACCGTGATGAGATCAGGGTGCAGGGCGATGGCGGCCTCCACCTGCTCGTCGATGATCTGCTGCAGCAGCCGACCGCGGATCGCGAGGTTCGCGTAGGCGAAGTCGTCGGTCTGGTGCGCGAGCACCTCGGCCACACGGTCCGCCCAGCCGCGGTTGCCGCCCGGGACGGTGGGGTCGGGGTCGCCGATCCCCTCGGTGAACGAGTCACCGATCGCGACGTACCTGGTCCACGGATGACGATCTGACACGACCCGGACCCTAGTCTCGTGGCATGACGAAGGCCAACACGGATGCCGTCGGCTGGTCGGTGCCCGACGAGCTGCTCGACCGCATCGCCGAGCGCGCCCCCGGGTACGACGCCGCGAACGCGTTCTGCGCCGAGGACCTCGACGAGCTCCGCGCTGCCGGGTACCTGCGGATCGGAGTCCCGGTGTCACGGGGCGGGTCGGGACTCGGCCTCCGCGCCACGGCCCGGGTGCAGCAGACGCTCGCCCAGGCCGCGCCGGCGACGGCGCTCGGCCTCGGGATGCACCAGGTGTGGGTGCAGGCGGCGCGCGCCGTCACTGCGCGGGGCGAGTCGTTCCTCCAGGCCGTCACCGACCACGCTGCGGACGACCACCTGCTCGCCTTCGGGGTGAGTGAACCCGGCAACGACGCCGTGCTGTTCGACTCGACGACGACGGCGGAGCCGGACGGCGACGGCGGGTACCGGTTCACCGGGACGAAGGTCTTCACGTCCCTGGCACCGGCGTGGGACGTCATGAGCGTCTTCGGGAAGGACGCCTCGGGGCCGGAGCCACGGCTCGTGCACGGGTTCGTCCTGCGGTCGGACGGCGACGTCGAGCACCTGGACGACTGGGACACGCTCGGGATGCGGGCGACGCAGAGCCGCACCACGAAGCTGCACGGCGTGCACGTCCCCGCCGACCGCATCGCCCGGTCGCTGCCGGTCGGGCCGAACCAGGACCCGCTCGTGTTCGGCATCTTCGCGTCGTTCGAGCTCCTCATCGCGTCGGTGTACGCCGGGATCGCGGAGCGGGCGATCGCGCTCGCGGCGACCGCCGTGGCGGGTCGCACCGCGGCCGACGGAACCCCGCGGTCGCAGGACCCCGACGTGCGCCGGGCGATCGCCGACCTGCGCGGCGCGGTCGACGCGATCACGCTGCAGGTCGACTCGCTAGCGCGGTCGGTCGACGAGCTCGACGACCTCGGAGCCCGCTGGTTCCCGCTGCTCGTCGGGACCAAAGCGCGCGCGGTGGACACGGCGCAGCACGTCGTGGACGAGGCCGTGCGCGTCGTCGGCGGCTCGGCGTTCCGGTCGTCGAGCGAGCTGGCGCGGCTGGCGCGGGACGTCCGGGCGGGGCAGTACCACCCGTCGTCGCGCGACTCGGCGGCGCGGACGATCGCCGCGTCGGTGCTCGGCCCGCTCGGCTGAGCGCCGCGCGCCGCCTGCCGCGTGGTGCCTGCCGCCTCGTGCGAGGTTGGCGTGGCGGCGCACGGTGCGGAGTTCGTCGGCCGGTGCGAGCTTGCCCGCTCGGTGCTGCCCTGTGGCGCCGCACCGTGCAACCAACCCGGCACCGAGTTGCGAAGGGCGCACGGTGCGATGGGCGCGACGGCGTCGTGGCGTGGCGGCGCACGGTGCCGAGTCCGTCGGCCGGTGCGAGCTTGCCCGCTCGGTGCGGCCTTGTGGCGCCGCACCGTGCAACCAACTCGGCACCGAGTTGCGAAGGGCGCACGGTGCGATGGGCGCGACGGCGTCGTGGCGTGGCGGCGCACGGTGCGGAGTCCGTCGGCCGGTGCGAGCTTGCCCGCTCGGTGCGGCCTTGTGGCGCCGCACCGTGCAGCCAACTCGGCACCGAGTTGCGAAGGGCGCACGGTGCGGCGGCACAAGGC
>NZ_JAHEWS010000035.1:0-26027 GCF_018598405.1 Curtobacterium flaccumfaciens
CGCCCGCCCCCGTCAGACCTCGCGCACCTGCCCCTGCTTGATGTGCAGACGGCGCTCGGCGCGCTTCGCGACCCACGAGTCGTGCGTGACGATGACGACGGTCAGACCGCGTTCCTTCCACTGCTTCTCGATGAGCCCCATGATCTCGTCGCGGGTCGCCTCGTCGAGCGCCCCCGTCGGCTCGTCGGCGAGCAGCACGCTCGGGTTCTTCACCAGGGCGCGGGCGATCGCCACGCGCTGCTGCTGCCCGCCGGAGAGCTCGGCCGGTAGGTGGTCCATCCGCTCGCCCAGTCCGACCTCGCGCAGAGCCGCGACGGCACGCTCGCGGACCTCGCCCCGGGACCGGTTCGCGAGCGACCCCGCGAACGCCGTCTCGACGTTCTCGAGCGCCGTCAGCGTCGGGATCAGGTTGAAGCTCTGGAACACGAAGCCGATCTCGGTCGCCCGCAGGTCGGTCAGCGCGCCGTCGCCGAGCTTCGCCACGTCGCGGTCGCCACCGAGGTGGATCGACCCGGCGCTCGGCCGGTCGAGTGCCCCGAGCATCTGCAGCAGCGTCGACTTCCCGCCGCCGGTCGGCCCCTGGACCGCTACGAGCTGTCCCTGCGGGATCGTCAGGTGCACGTTCGTCAGGGCGGTGACGGTCCGGTTCTTCTGCTTGTAGGTCTTGCTGACGTTCGTCAGCCGGTACATCGGACTGGAGGCGCGGCTCGCCTCCGCCTCGCCGGTCGCGGTGTCGGTGCTGGTCACGGTTGCTCCTGTCGTCGGTTCGGTCGTGTCGGTGCGGCCGGGCATCAGGCCACGCTCCGGAGCGCCTCGGCCGGACGGAGCCGGCTCGCGCGCCAGCCGCCGAGTGCGCCGGCGATGAGGCCGCCGAGGATCGCGAGGCCGATCGCCAGCAGGATGATCTCGACGGTCACCGGGGCGTGCAGGACCACGTCCGTCGTCGACGCGGTGCTCGCGCCACCGCCGAAGCCTCCGGCCGGTGCGCCGCCCGTCGTGCCGCTGCCCGCGGCCGCGGTCGCTGCGCCGCCGGGCATGCCGCCGCCGGCACCGGTCGTGCTCGAGGCGCTCGCCGAGATCGTCGGACTGATGACGTTCACGACGAGGATGCCGAGCAGGCCGGCCGCGGCGCCGAGCACGCCGCCGATCAGGCCCTGCACCAGGGACTCACCGGCCACCTGTCGGGTGATGCGGCCGTTCGACCAGCCGATCGCCTTGAGGGTCCCGAACTCGCGGGTGCGGCGGGTCACGCCGGAGATCGTGAAGAGGATCGCGATGAGGAACGCCGCGGCGAGCACGACGATCGACAGCCACTTGCCGAGGTTCGAGACCAGGCTCGACGCCGTGCTGAGCGACCCGGACACGCTCGAGGCCAGGTCGGCCTCGGTGGAGACGGTGGCGCTCGTCAGCTTCGCCTGCAGTGCGGACTTGATCGCGCTGACGTCGGACGAGGACTCGGCTGAGACGGAGATCGAGGTGACCTTGCCGTCGAGGTCGGCCAGCGTCTGCGCGGTGTCGAGCGGGATGTAGGTGTTCGAGCCCGTGGTCGAGGCCGAGCCGGTGGAGCTGACGATGCCGATGACGGTGAAGTCGGTGCCGCCGATGTCGACGGTGTCACCGACCGCCTTCGACTCGCTCTTCGCGTACGACGCATCGAGCACGACGACGTCCTTGCCCGCGTCCTCCGCGGCGAAGGTGCGCCCCTTCGTGAGCTCGGTGCTCGTGAGCGGACCGACCGTCGCGCCGGACACCGGGATGCCGGTCACCGTGAACGAGTCGACGCTGAACGACCCGCCGCCGAACCCGCCGCCACCGCCGGTGTCCCCGCTCGGCGGGCCCTGCTGGGTCGTGCTGTCGCTGCTGGAGTCGCTGCTGCTGTCCGTGCTGCTGTCGTCGGTCGACTGCTGCTGGACCTGGCCGGAGAACGTGCTGTTCTCGAGGGTCAGCACACCCGTCGCGGCCTCGACGCCGTCGGTGCTCGTGATCGTGGACAGGTTCGCGGCGTTCAGGGTGCTCGTGCCGCGGGCGACCGCGAGCCGCGACTGCGACAGGTCGGTCGAGCCGCTGTCGTCGGCGCTGTCGCCCTGGCTGCCGAAGTCGAAGCTCGGACGCCCGCCGTTCGTCGACGCCGTCGCGGTCTTGGTGACGGTGATGTCGGTGCCGACGCCGTAGACGGACTGCAGGACGCTCGTCTGCGCTGCCTGCACACCACCCGAGATGGACGACACGATCACCACGAGGGCGATGGCCAGGGCCATCCCCATCGCGATGATGACGGTCTGCTTCTTGCGGTTCGTGAGTTCGCGCCTGAGGTAGGTCAGGAACATGCTTCTCCTCGGTGGTGGCCGGCTGGGGGCACCGGCCGCGCAGAGCACGCGGCGGGGCCGACGCAGGAGAACCTAGGCAGGCTGTCGATGACCTGCCCATCGCGGGCCTATGAACCCGCCAAGGGTGGATCAGCCGGCGGTGCCGTACCGCTGGCGCAGGTGTTCCGCGTACCCGCCGGGGGTCCGTCCGGCGAAGCGCCCGCTCGTCACCACGGGCAGGTCGACGGTCGCGTCCACCCGGAACCCGAGTGCCCGCGCCCGGGCGACGAGTCGGGCGTCCTCGTGCTCGGGCACCGGATCGAACCCACCGAGCGTGACGTACGCGGCGGCGAGGACACCGAGGTTCGCCCCGTGCACGTGCCCGAGGGCGGCGCCGGGAGGGTGCGCCCGCGTCCACCGGTCGAGCACGGCGGGCGCCAGGTCGTCCGGGTCGGGGACGACGGCGCCGACCAGGACCTGGGCTCCGGAGGACAGGGCGTCCGCCTGCTGCACGAGCCACCGGACGGGCACCCGCGAATCGGCGTCGGTGTGGGCGAGCCACCGCTCAGCCGGGTCACCGGGGTGCTCGCGGAGCGCGTGCGACGCCCCGATGGTCCGCGCCCGACCGACACCGACCCGGTCCGTGCTGAGGACGTCGACCGGGTACCGCTCGACCACGGCGGCGGTGCCGTCCGTGCAGCCGTCGAGCACCACCGTGACGGCGGCGTCGATCCCGGGCCGCTCCGTGCCGAGCCGATCGACGGCCACCAGGAGCGCGTCGAGGCACGCGGCGATCCGGTCCGCCTCGTCGTGCGCGGGGACCACCACGTCGATGCGCGCCCGTCGTCGGGGTCCGGTCACCGGATGATCCCCTCGGCCCGGGCCACCGAGGTGACCGCGGGGCCGGGCAGGACGCTCAGGACGAAGTCCTCCTCCACGTGCCGGAGCAGCGCGGGACGCGGCCACCGCTCGGTCAACCGTGCGTCCACCGCGTCGCCGCCCGAGACCGCCTCGTCGTCGGGGTGCCGCCAGTGACAGGCCACGAGCACGCCGTCGTCGTCGAGCGACCCGAGCACCCGGTCGATCGTCGCGTCGAGGTCGGCGGGCGACAGGTAGTACCCGACCTCGGACATCACCACCAGGTCCCAGCGCCCGTCCGGCCACTCCGACGGCAGGGCAGCCTGCACGAACCGCGCGGTCGGCGCACGACGGGCAGCGCGTTCCAGCGGTGCCGCCGCGATGTCGGTGCCGAGCACGGCGTCCGCGCGGTCGGCGAGGGCGGCCGTGAGGACGCCGGTCGCGCACCCGAGCTCGAGCGCGGACCGGAAGCGCGGGCGGGGGAGCGCGGCCAGGGTCACCGCACGCTTGCGCTGCTCGTACCAGGACCCGTCGAAGTCCCACCCCTCGGGCTTCCGGTCGTAGTGGGCGTCGAAGGACGCGCGCGACCGCGACGCCGTGGTCTCCGGCACGAAGAACCACTCCGTCGTCCGCAGGTGGTGGGCGGCGTGCCGGTCGTCGACGATCGCCTCGTCCCCGACCGCCGGGGAGAGCGGCTGGGTCTGCGACGGGTAGGCGTCGAGCGCTGCACGCTTCCGGGCGACGAGCGCGTCGGGCAGCGGCAGCGTCCGGGCACGGTCCCACGGTGCGACGGACGCGTCCGGGTCGTCCCAGTGCCAGGCCCAGATCGGGTACGCGAGCAGGGTGACGTCGGTCGCGCTCGCCGCGGCGGCCTCGGCCACCTCGCCGGCGATGCGGTGGTCGCGGTGGCCGTCCCCGCGCCAGGGTGCGACCAGCAGCGCGGGCCGTGCGGCCGCGGCGAGCACGTCGTCGAGGGCGGCGGTCACCTCGGCGCGGTGCTCCCGGGTCGCTCCGTCGGGGATCCGCGACGAGGTCGAGGTCGCGTCGGGGTGCAGGGCTCCCAGAGCCGCCACGAACTCGTCGTCGCGGGTGGCGGCGAGCCGCTCCGGTGTCGTCGTGGGCGAGTCCGGGTGGGAGCGCTCGCCGCGGGTGAGGAGCAGCACGTGCACGGCGATCCCGGCCTGGGCAGCGGCCGCGATCAGGCCACCGGCTCCGAGTGTCTCGTCGTCGGGGTGCGGTGCGACGACCACCACGGACCCGGTACCGGCCAGGTCGATCGTCGGGGCGTCCACCCGGTCGAGGAACGTCGTCCACGCCGCCGGGTCGGTGCCCGGTTCGCGGTGGTCGAAGTTCACCACGCGACACCGCCGCGCTCGAGCACCATCCGGCCGATGCGGGCGAGGTCCCGCTGTCCGTGGTCCTGCAGGACGTAGAGCTCGAGGTCGGCGACCCGCGCGGCGACGGCCTGGTCGGAGGTCAGCGGCGCCGGGCCGACCGACGCGACCACCCGCTCACGCACGGCGTCGACCGAGCGTCGGACCCGCGACCGGACCATCTGGGCGAGCAGCTTCCAGTCGGTGTCGTCGGCAGCAGGGTCCGAGCCGTCGATGCGGGCGGCGGCGTCCGCGAGGGCGTCCTCGGCGTCGGCGAGGTCGGCCACGGTGGCACCGAGGGCCGCCTGCAGCAGCTCGGACTCCGGGCGGTCGGCGGCGAGGTCGCGCAGGACCCGTCCGAGCCCGACCGCGCCGCCCCACCAGCAGGCCGCGACACCGATGCCACCCCAGGCGAAGCCCGGACGCCGGAGGTACCACCCGGGCGCCCCGACTGGCCAGGCGCGCACCCCTGCGAAGTCCACCGGGCCGCTCGGCACGTCCGGCATCCCGCGTGCGACCCACGCCTCGTCGTGCACGGTGACGCCGTCCTGCCGCAGGTCCACCGCGAACAGCTGCCGGTCGTCGCCGGCGTGTGCGGTGACGAGCGCGTGCGACAGCGTCGACGCCAGGGAGCACCACGGCTTCGTGCCGCGCAGCAGGACCGTGCCGTCGTCCTGTGCGCCGGCGTCGAGGCGCAACCCGGGCCCCTCGGCCGCGAAGACCCCCCAGGTCGAGTCGGCCGGGACCTCCGCGCCGGCCTGGGCGAGGATCCCGAGGGCGTCGAGGTGCGGCTCCAGGGTGCGAGCGGTGGCGACGTCCGCCGCCGCGACGGCGGCGAGCGTGGCGAAGTACGAGCCGGCCGTGCCGGCGGACAGGGGCTGGGTGGTGGACGCGACCGCCCGCGCGACGGCGAGCCGGTCCGTCGGGGTCGAGCCGGGCCTCCCGGTCGTCCGTTCGATCCGCGCGGTGTCGAGGTGCCGGGCCGCCGAGGGCCAGGCTGCAGATCGCAACATGCTGCCAACCTACGGAGCGGCGGACGAGGACGTGTCCTCGATCCACAGAACGCACTGGGCCGCTCCACAGACGCCTCATAGGAATCTCTCGATACTCGAAGACGTGACCATCTCCCAGCCTGCAGCAGCCCCGCGCCTCACGCGTGCCGACGGAACCCCGTTGCGCATCCTCGTCGTCGACGACGAAGCCAGCCTCACCGACCTGTTGTCCATGGCGCTCCGGTACGAGGGCTGGGACGTCAAGAGTGCGAACGGCGGACAGGACGCCCTGTCGACGGCGCGGGAGTTCAAGCCGGACGCGATGGTGCTCGACGTGATGATGCCGGACCTCGACGGCCTGCAGGTGCTGAGCCGGCTGCGGCAGAACAACGACGACACCCCGGTGCTCTTCCTCACCGCGAAGGACAGCGTCGAGGACCGCGTCACCGGGCTCACCGCCGGCGGCGACGACTACGTCACGAAGCCGTTCTCCCTCGAAGAGGTGGTGGCGCGTCTGCGCGGACTCATCCGCCGCTCGCAGATCTCGATCTCCGAGGCCGGCGACTCCCGCATCGTCGTGGGCGACCTGGTGCTCGACGAGGAGTCGTACGAGGTCTCCCGGGCCGGACGCCCGATCGAGCTCACCGCCACCGAGTTCGAACTGCTGCGCTTCCTGATGCGCAACCCCCGCCGCGTGCTCTCGAAGGCGCAGATCCTGGACCGCGTCTGGTCGTACGACTTCGGCGGCAAGTCGTCGGTCGTCGAGATCTACATCTCCTACCTGCGCAAGAAGATCGACGCGGGCGAGACCCCGATGATCCACACCGTGCGCGGCGTCGGGTACGTCATCAAGCCGACCTCGTGACCCTGCGGCGCCGGCTCGTCCTGAGCATCGTCGCCCTCGTCGTCGCCGTGAGTGCGGTGATCGGGGCGGGCAGCATCATCGCGCTGTTCTCGATCCAGCGCTCCGCGATCGACGAACAGCTGCAGTTCGCCACGGACCGCGCCCAGCGATCCGTCGAGCAGCAGGGCGGGAACGGGCCCGGCCTCGACATCGGTCGTCCGTCCGGACAGGCGTCCGGCACCCTGACCGTCTACTTCCTCAACGGGGACGTCGTCGTCGGCAGCGTGCTCGACAACGCCGGGGGGATCGAACGCCTCTCCGGATCGGTGGTCGCACCGCTCGGCGGCGTGCAGGTCGACAAGCAGCCGCACACGGTCGACCTCGGCGGCGACCTCGGTCGCTACCGGGTGACCGCAGCGACCGTCGGACCCGCGGTGCTCGTGGTGGGGCTCCCGATGGCACCGGTGTACGAGAGCGTCTGGAAGCTCCTCGGGGTGGTGCTCGTCGTCACCGCGCTCGCGCTCCTGGCAGCATCGCTCGTCGCCGCCCTGGTGGTCCGCCGCTCCCTGCGACCGCTCGACCGCGTCGCCGAGACCGCGTCCACCGTCGCGCGGATGCCCCTCGACCGCAGCGACGCACTCGACGGCGTCCGGGTCCCCGATACCGACCCCCGCACCGAGGTCGGACGGGTCGGCAGCGCCTTCAACCGGATGCTCGGGCACATCAGCGGCGCGATGCAGGCCCGCGAACGCTCCGAGCAGAAGGTGCGGCAGTTCGTCGCCGACGCCTCGCACGAGCTCCGCACCCCGCTCGCCTCGGTGCGCGGGTACGCCGAACTCACCCGGCGCATGGGCGCCGATCTGCCGCAGGACGTCGTCTACGCGATGAGCCGCATCGAGTCAGAGTCCATCCGGATGACCTCGATGGTCGAGGACCTGCTGCTCCTCGCCCGGCTCGACGAGGGCCGCGAGATCCAGTTCGCCGACGTCGACCTCACCGGCCTGGTGCTCGACGCGGTCAACGACGCGCACGCCGCTTCGCCCGACCACGTCATCGAGGTCGACGTCCCGCCGGAGCCGGTGACGGTCACGGGTGACGCCGCGCGGCTGCACCAGGTCATCGTGAACCTCGTCACGAACGCCCGGACCCACACGCCCGAGGGCACCCGCATCACGGTCGGCCTCACCCCTGTCGCCGACGGTGTGGACCTCACCGTGCGCGACACCGGGCAGGGGATCGACCCGGAGTTCCTGCCGAAGCTGTTCGAGCGGTTCGCCCGGGCCGACAGCTCGCGCTCGCGTTCGGTCGGGTCGACCGGGCTCGGGCTCGCGATCGTGGACGCGGTCGTGCAGGCCCACGGCGGCAGGGTCGAGGTCACGAGCGAGCCGGGGGACACCGTGTTCACGGTGCACCTGCCGCGCGACCCGGCTGCGGCCGCCGCAGCCGCAGCCGCGGCTGGGTCCGCTGGGGCCGCGGGCTCCGCGGGGTCCGATGGTTCCGCTGGGTCCGCGGACTGGTCCGCGACGCCCGCTGCGGTGGACCCGGCCCACTAGCGGTCTGGAGGCGCGGGGCGGGGCCGCCCCGCGCCTCCAGTCCGGTGTTTGGCCCCGTCCACAGCGTCTGGTACAGTTCTCGAAGCCAAAGACCGCCGGATGTCGTGCTGCTCGCAACGTGTTTGTGAACAGCGTGACCGAAGGTCCTCACTCGTGAGGCATCCCGCGCAGGTGTTCCGAACCACTCCGCCCGTTCTCGGGGGAGCAGCTCCGAGCCTCTGCGCCGGAGCTTTTTTCGTTCGTGGACCTGGGGCTGCCGGCAAGACCCCCAAGGAGAACCATGGCGAACAAGGAAGCTGCGGTCGCCGAGCTCACGGAGTCCTTCCGTAGCTCGAACGCCGTTCTGCTCACCGAGTACCGCGGTCTCACGGTCGCGCAGCTCAAGGAGCTCCGCAACTCGATCCGTGAGCACGCCACGTACGCCGTGGTGAAGAACACGCTGACCAAGATCGCGGCGAACAACGCCGGTATCTCGTCGTTCGACGACGAGCTCGCCGGTCCGTCCGCTCTCGCCTTCGTCCACGGTGACACCGTCGCCGTCGCGAAGTCGCTGCGTGCATTCGCCAAGGCGAACCCCGAGCTCGTGGTGAAGGGTGGTTACTTCGACGGTAACCCGCTCTCCGCGACCGAGGTGGACAAGCTCGCCGACCTCGAGTCCCGTGAAGTGCTGCTCGGCAAGCTCGCCGGCGCACTCAAGGCCTCGCTGTTCGGTGCTGCGTACCTGTTCCAGGCACCCCTCTCGCAGGCCGTCCGCACCGTGGACGCCCTTCGCGAGAAGCAGGAGTCCGCGGCCTGACCAGGCACGCGTTCATCAACCACACGTACTAGCTAGTAGTAGGAGAAAATCATGGCGAAGCTTTCGCAGGACGAGCTCATCGAGGCCTTCAAGGAGCTCACGCTCATCGAGCTCTCGGACTTCGTGAAGAAGTTCGAAGAGGTCTTCGAGGTCACCGCTGCTGCCCCGGCCGCTGCTGCCGCTCCGGCCGCCGCTGCCCCGGCCGAGGCCGCTGAGGAGAAGACCGAGTTCGACGTCATCCTCAAGTCCGCTGGTGACAAGAAGATCCAGGTCATCAAGGAGGTCCGTGGCCTGACGTCGCTCGGCCTCGGTGAGGCCAAGGCGCTCGTCGAGACCGCTGACGCCAAGATCCTCGAGGGTGTCAACAAGGAGACCGCCGACAAGGCCAAGGCCACCCTTGAGGGTGCCGGCGCCACGATCGAGCTCGCGTAGTCTCGACCGTTTCGGTCACGAAGGCCGCTGCCCCTCGGGGTGGCGGCCTTCGTCGTGTGCGGGGGCGTGCGGCGCGGGTTTGGCGCGCGGCGGGGGTGTTTCGCGCTGAACGACACTTCACGCGCGCTCCCGCCCGTGAGGTGTCGGTCACCGCGTGAACTCGCACTGGTCAGACGAGGATGCCGTGGGAGCGGAAGAGCGCGAGGAGGCGGTCGGGCTCGACGAGGTGCCACCAGGTCACGCGGATGACTGCCCTGACGGCGGGGAGTGCGCGCAGCCGGTCCTCGCGACGTTTCTCGGCCCAGAGGACGTCAGCCGGGTCACGACCCTGCAGCATCGACGGGTCGACGTACTTCTGCCTGCCGTCGAACTCCACGACGACGCCGAGCGACGGGAACCAGAAGTCGACGCGGTCGACCGTGCCGTCTCGGTGTCGGAATTCGACCTGCGGCTCACACCGGGGGAGTCCGAGCTGCACGAACCGGATCGCGGCGAACGATTCGCCGACGGACTCGTGCCGTGCATCGAGCGCCGAGATGACCGTCTCGGCGCGCACCGAACCCCGTGCAGGGCGGACGGGGACCGCGCCGCGGAGGTCGTCCAGCGCGACCGTCCCCTGACGGATCGCCGCGTCGACGGGCACGGCGGCAGCGTGGGGTGACCCTGTCGTGATGAGCGCCGTCGCGGTGTCGAGCGGCGCCGTGACGGGAACGCCATCGAAGGCGACAGCGGCGGTCCGCGGTGGCACGCTGCTCGGATGCCGGACGAGACCGGCTCGGTGCTGGATGACCGGGACAGCGGGGTCGACCACATGGACGCGATCCGGTGCGTTCTCGACCAGCGGCCAGCCGTGGATCAGCGCGGCAGTGACGTGGGAGAACACCGAACCGGGACGGAGCCGCGGCGCGATCGCCCGTGCGCGGGTCAGATGCCGGCCGGCGGAGCTCAGCGCTTCCCACTCCTCCGCCGCGATGTACACGCCCGCGAGCAGGCGGACCAACGCGCCCGAGGAGTGCCGGCGCTGCAGGAGTCTCGCGTGGGCGGGGTCCTGCGTGGTCGCGCGGAGCAGGTGCGAGCGGTGGGTGCTCTCGTTCATGCCGTGATGCTCGTCGTCATCGCTTGTCACCGGTGGTCCCGGACGACATGTGTGGACGACTGGTCTCGACGTGGCAGCTGTGGAGGGAGGGACCACGGAACGAGTTCACGGGCTCACCGACAGCTCACGGGCCGCGGCGCGCGTGAGGTGTCGGTGAGTCCGTGAAGTCCGGCGCGGGCGGGCCCGGCGGGCGTCAGCGCAGGGTGCTGTGGCGGCGGCCGTAGGCCAGGTAGAGCAGGGCGCCGGCGACCATCCAGATGCCGAAGGCGATCCAGGTGGTGGCGCCGAGGAACACCGCGAGGAGCACGCAGCTCAGGGCGCCGAGGATCGGCACGACGGGGAACAGCGGCACGCGGTAGGAGCGCTCGAGGTCGGGCTGCGAGCGCCGGAGCACGATGACGGACACGTTCACCAGGGCGAAGGCGACGAGGGTGCCGATGCTCGTGGCGTCGGCGAGCTCCCCGAGGGGCACGAGCGCAGCGACGATCGTCACGAGGATCCCGACGATGAGGGTGTTCGCGATCGGGGTGCCGGTGCGGCGGGAGACCCGGCCGAAGACCTTCGGCACCAGGCCGTCGCGGGACATCGTGAGGAGGATGCGGGTCTGGCCGTACAGGACGGTGAGGACGACACTGGCGATGGCCACGACGGCCCCGATGGAGAACACGAGGGCGACGAGCGGCTGCCCCGTGACGTCGACGACGATGCGGACGAGCGAAGCCTCGGACGACGAGAACGCCGTCCACGAGCGGGCACCGATGGCGGCGATCGCCACCAGGATGTACAGCGCGGTGATGAGGGCGATGGAGCCGATGATCGCGCGGGGGAGGTCGCGGCGGGGGTTCTTCGCCTCTTCTCCGGCGGTGGAGGCGGCGTCGAACCCGATGTACGAGAAGAACAGGCGGGAGGCTGCGGCGGTGACGCCGGCGGCACCCATCGGGGCGAGCGGCTCGAAGTTCCGCGCCTGGAACGCCGTGAAGGCCACGACGACGAAGAAGACGAGCAGGGCGATCTTCACGATAACCATGACCGTGTTCACCCAGGCGCTCTCGCGGGCGCCTGGCAGCAGCACGACGGTGGCGAGCAGGACCAGGACCGCCGCGGGCAGGTTGACCACGCCGCCGTCGACCGGGGGAGCGGAGAGTGCGGTGGGCAGGTGCAGCCCGAACACGCGGAGGGTCTCGTCGACGTACTCGCTCGCGCCGACGGCGACCGCGGCCACCGAGACGGCGTACTCGAGCACGAGGCACCAGCCGCAGATCCAGGCGATGCCCTCGCCCATCGTGACGTAGGTGTAGGAGTAGCTGGACCCCGAGGTCGGGACGGCGCCGGCCATCTCGGCGTAGGACAGCGCGGACAGCAGCGCGGCGATGCCCGCGACGACGAACGAGATCCAGACGGCCGGACCGGCGAGCGGGACCGCGGTGCCGAGGACGACCAGGATGCCGGTGCCGAGCGTGGCTCCGACGCTGATCATCGTGAGGTGCCAGACCCCGAGCGACCGACGGAGCGGTTCGCCGTTCACGCCGCGAGCGGCCTCGGCCTGCAGTTGCTCGATCGGCTTGCGGCGGGCGAGCTGCGCCCCCAGGGACGTGGGACGTGACGGCGCGGACGACATGGGACCTCGGTGGTGCGGGGACGGGGACGGCACATGCTCGCACGCCCCCTGAACGGGGTCAAATACTGCGGTGCTGTGGACAGGGCGGTCGATGTCCGAGCGCGGGGCTACGGTGGCTCCATGAGCATGGGACACGGCGGGCGGGGCGGCGGTCCGCGCGGGGGTGGGCGCATCTCGAGCGGCGACTTCCGCGCGCAGAAGGCCGCCAACGCCGAGGCGCCGAAGATCCCGCACCTGGTCCGGCGCATCGCCACGCTCTTCCAGCCGCACCGCCGGGCGATCGTGCTGACGGTCGTGCTCGTGCTGGTCGGCGCGGCCATCTCGGTGGTGCCGCCGCTGCTCACCCAGCAGGCGTTCGACCGGGGGCTGTTCCCGCCGTCCGGTCGCCCCGACGTCCCGGTGCTGGTCGAGCTCGTGTCGGCGATGGTCCTGCTCTGGATCGCGAGCGCCGGGGTCGGTGTGTGGCAGACCTACCTGACCGCGACGGTCGGCAACAAGGTCATGGGCGCGATGCGGATGCGCCTGTTCGCACACCTGCAGCGGATGGAGCTCGCGTTCTTCACCCGCACCAAGACCGGGGTGATCCAGTCCCGCCTGCAGAACGATGTCGGCGGTGTGGCGAGCGTGCTGAACAACACGATCTCGTCGGTGCTCGGCAACACCGTGACCGTGATCGCCGCCGTGGTCGCGATGCTGCTGCTGAGCTGGCAGATGACCCTGGTCGCGGTGGTCCTGCTGCCCCTGCTCGTGATCGCGCAGCGCCGGGTCGGTCAGGTGCGCGCGCGGATCGCCGCGCAGACGCAGGAGTCGCTGTCCGACATGACGGCGATCACGCAGGAGGCGCTGAGCGTCTCCGGCATCCTGCTCGCGAAGAGCTTCAACCAGCAGGCCAGCGAGACCCGTCGCTACGGGGACGAGAACCGCAACCAGATCACCCTGCAGGTGCGGCAGCAGATGTCCGGGCAGTGGTTCTTCGCGATCGTGCAGATCTTCCTGTCGATCATCCCGGCGATCATCTACGTCGTCGCCGCGTACCTGATCATCGGTGACGTCCCGATCACGGCCGGCACCATCGTCGCCTTCACGACGGTGCAGTCGCGGCTGCTGTTCCCGACCGTGGGGCTGCTGCGCGTGGTCCTCGACCTGCAGACCTCCGGTGCGCTCTTCGCCCGCATCTTCGAGTACTTCGACCTCGAGCCGGCCATCACGGACTCGCCGACCGCCCGGCCCGTGGACGAGTCGAAGGTCGGCCACGTCGCCTTCGAGGACGTCGTCTTCACCTACCCGGACGGCGAGGCCGACAAGCCGACCCTGCGCGGGGTGTCGTTCGAGCTCCGCCCCGGACAGTTCGCGGCGTTCGTCGGCCCGTCCGGCGCGGGAAAGACGACGGTGTCCTACCTGGTGCCCCGGCTGTACGAGGCGACCGAGGGGTCGGTGCGCTTCGCCGGACAGGACGTCCGCGACCTGGTGCACGAGGACCTGATGCGGCACGTCGGCATCGTCAGCCAGGAGACGTACCTGTTCCACGCCACGATCGGCGAGAACCTGCGGTACGCCAAGCCCGACGCCACGGACGACGAGCTCGAGCGGGCGGCCCGTGCGGCGAACATCCACGACACCATCGCGTCGTTCCCGGACGGCTACGACACCGTCGTGGGGGAGCGCGGCTACCGTCTGTCCGGCGGCGAGAAGCAGCGCATCGCCATCGCGCGGGTGCTCCTCAAGGACCCGCCGGTGCTCGTCCTCGACGAGGCCACCAGCGCGCTCGACTCCATCTCGGAGCACGTCGTGCAGACGGCGCTCGACACCGCGGCGGCGGGCCGCACCACGATCTCGATCGCGCACCGCCTGTCGACGATCCGCGACGCCGACGTCATCTTCGTCCTCGACCACGGCCGGATCGTCGAGCAGGGCACGCACGACGAACTCCTCGCCCTCGACGGCACGTACGCGCAGCTGCACCGGCAGCAGAACACGTCGGCGGACGTCCTCCGCCCCTGATCGGGCGAAGGCGACCGGGCGCCGGACGGGAGGCCCGTGGCGGCGCCGCCACTGGCCTCCCGTCCGCCGCGCAGCGCGACCAGGGCACGTGGTCGGTGACCCGGCGAGCGTGCGCTGTCCGCGGACGACACATCCCAGCGCGACGCGGGGAGCGCGTCCTAGACTCCATCCGTGCGTTACGCGAACTCCGTCGTCGACCTGGTCGGCGACACCCCGCTCGTCAAGCTCAACCGGGTGACCGAGGGGGTGCGGGCGACCATCCTGGTGAAGGTCGAGTACCTGAACCCCGGTGGGTCGTCGAAGGACCGCATCGCCACCCGGATCATCGACGCGGCCGAGGCCTCCGGTGACCTCCGACCCGGCGGCACGATCGTCGAACCGACCTCCGGCAACACCGGTGTCGGCCTCGCCCTGGTCGCGCAGCAGCGCGGCTACCGGTGCGTGTTCGTCCTGCCCGACAAGGTCGGCGAGGACAAGCGCAACGTGCTGACCGCGTACGGCGCCGAGATCGTCGTCACCCCGACCGCGGTCGCACCGGAGCACCCCGAGTCCTACTACTCGGTGTCGGACCGGCTCGTCCAGGAGATCCCGGGCGCCTACAAGCCGAACCAGTACGCCAACCCGAACGGCCCGCGCAGCCACTACGAGACCACCGGCCCGGAGATCTGGCGCGACACCGAGGGGCAGATCACCCACTTCGTCGCGGGCGTCGGCACCGGTGGCACGATCTCGGGCACCGGACGGTTCCTGAAGGAGGCGTCCGAGGGCGGCGTCCGGATCGTCGGCGCGGACCCCGAGGGCTCGGTGTACTCCGGCGGCACCGGTCGCCCGTACCTCGTCGAGGGCGTCGGCGAGGACTTCTGGCCGAGCGCCTACGACGCCGGCGTTCCGGACGAGATCATCGCAGTGTCGGACGCCGACTCCTTCGCGATGACCCGCCGTCTGGCACGCGAAGAGGGCCTGCTCGTCGGCGGGTCGAGCGGCATGGCCGTCGTCGCGGCCCTCCGCGCGGCCCGCGACCTGACCGAGGACGACGTCGTCGTGGTGCTGCTGCCGGACGGCGGCCGCGGCTACCTCGGCAAGATCTTCAACGACCGCTGGATGCGCTCCTACGGCTTCGCCGAGACCGACGACGAGCGCACCGTCGGGTCGCTCATCGCCGGCAAGGACGGCCGCCTGCCCGACCTGGTGCACGCGCACCCGGCAGACACCGTGCGCGACGTCGTCGACATCATGACGAAGTACGGCGTCTCGCAGATGCCCGTGCTCAGCGCCGAGCCGCCCGTCGTCATCGGCGAGGTCGTCGGCGCCGTCGAGGAGAAGGCGTTGCTCGAGCAGGTCTTCACCGGTGCCGCGAAGATGTCGGACGCCCTGTCCGGCTTCGTGGGCGACCCGCTGCCGCTCATCGGCGTCGGCGAATCCGTGTCCGCGGCGCGACGTGCGCTCGAATCGGCGGACGCGCTCCTCGTCGTCGGGGACGGCAAACCCGTCACCGTGCTGACCCGGCACGACCTCCTCACCTACCTCTCCGAGTAAGGAACCACCGAGCATGACCGAGTTCAGCACCCGGGCCGTCCACGCCGGCCAGGAGCCCGACGAGACCACCGGCGCCGTCATCCCGCCGATCCACCTGACGTCGACGTACGTGCAGGACGGGGTCGGCGGCATGCGCAACGGCTACGAGTACTCCCGCGCCGGCAACCCGACGCGCGACTCGCTGCAGGTGCTCCTCGCCGACCTCGACGGCGGCGTCGCGGCGTCGTCGTTCGCGTCCGGGCTCGCCGCCGAGGACGCCCTGCTCCGCGCCGCGCTGGTCCCCGGTGGCCGTGTCGTGATGGGCAACGACGTGTACGGCGGCACCCACCGTCTGGTCAGCCGGCTGCACGTGCCGTGGGGCGTGGAGCTCGTCGTCGTCGACATGAGCGACCTCGACCAGGTCCGGGCCGCCCTGCAGGGTGCCCCGGCCACCACCGTGCTGTGGGTCGAGACGCCGACCAACCCGCTGATGAAGATCGCCGACATCGCCGCGCTCGCGACCCTCGGGCACGAGTCCGGCGCCCTGGTCGTCGTCGACAACACCTTCGCGTCGCCGTACCTGCAGCAGCCGCTGTCGCTCGGCGCCGACGTCGTCGTCTACTCGACCACGAAGTACCTCGGCGGACACTCCGACGTCGTCGGCGGTGCCGTCGTGCTCGCGGACGAGGAGCTCGCCGCGAAGGTGCAGTTCCTGCAGTTCGGCGCCGGCGCGATCTCGTCGCCGTTCGACGCCTACCTGACCACGCGCGGCATCAAGACGCTCGCGGTGCGGATGGAACGGCACTCCCGGAACGCGCAGGCCGTGGCCGAGGCGCTCGTCGTCGCGCCGGGCGTCGAACGCGTCTACTACCCGGGCCTGCCCGACCACCCGGGGCACGACGTCGCGGCGCGGCAGATGCGCGGCTTCGGCGGGATGCTCTCGGTCGCGCTGTCCGGTGGCCCCGAGGCCGCGAAGCGCTTCGCGGAGTCGACGGAGTTGTTCGCCCTGGCCGAGTCGCTCGGCGGTGTGGAGTCGCTCATCGGGTACCCGAGCGAGATGACCCACGCGTCGGTGAAGGGCACCGAGCTGGCCGTGCCGGAGAACGTCGTGCGGCTGTCGGTCGGCATCGAGGACGCCGGCGACCTGGTGGCGGACCTGGAGCAGGCGCTGGCGCGCTGACGCGGCGGGCCGCGCTGCCGGGCACGCGCGTGCGGGCGCTCGGTCGCCGGTGACGCTGCCGCTGCCGCTGCCGCTGCCGCCCGCTGCCGCCCGCTGCCGCCCGCTGCCGCTGCCGCTGCCGCCCGCTGCCGCTGCCGCTGCTGCTGCTGCCGCTGCTGCTGCTGCCGCTGCTGCTGCTGCCGCCGCGTCGTCGCTCGCCCCTACGATGATCGGGTGAGCACCACGGCGTCGCGGACCAGCCTGCTGAGCGGGCCGTACGCCCTCGCGACGATCGGCATGGTCGCGATCGTCGGCGTCGCCGCGTTCCAGAACCTGGCGATGACCACGATCATGCCGGTGATCAGCCGCGACCTCGACGGCGAGACCCTGTACGCGCTCGCCTTCGCCGCCCCGCTCGCCGCCGGCGTGCCCGGGATGGTGCTCGCCGGCAACTGGACCGACCGGGCCGGCGGTCGCATCGTGGCCTGGGTCTCGGCGGCGTTCTTCGCCGTCGGGACGGCAGTGGTCATGCTCGCGCCGACCATGGAGGTCTTCCTGGCCGGGCGGCTCATCGAGGGCTTCGGCGCCGGGGCCATCGACGTGGTGCTGTACGTGCTGGTCGCCCGGATCTTCCCCGCTGCGCTGCACGGCCCGGTGTTCGCCGGGTTCGCCGCCGCCTGGGTCGTGCCGGCGCTGGTCGGCCCGGCCCTCGCGGGCATCGTCACCGACACGTGGAACTGGCACTGGGTCTTCGCCGGGGCCCTCGCGATCGCCCTCGTCGCCTTCGCCCTGCTCGTGCCGACGCTCGGCCGGTTGCACGCTCCCGCCGCGTCCCTCCGCCCGCCGTGGCAGCGTGCCCGGATCGGCTGGTCGGTGGCCGCAGCCGTGTCGATCCTGCTCCTCAACGTCGCGCCCGACCTGACCCCGTGGGGCATGGTCGCGGCCGTGGTGGTCGGTCTCGTGGGCACCTGGTTCGCCCTGCGACCGCTGCTGCCGAGCGGGACGTTCCGCGCGGCGGCGGGCCTGCCGTCGGTCGTGCTGCTGCGCGGACTGGTGGCGGCGTCGTTCTTCGGCAGCGAGGCGTACGTGCCGTTCCTGCTGCAGGCCGAGCACGGGTTGTCGCCGTCGGCAGCCGGACTCGCGCTGACGGTGGCGGCGGTCAGCTGGGCCGCCTCGAGCTGGGCGCACGGCCGTCTGGGGGAGCAGCGGCTCACCGCGCGCCGCACCTTCGGGGTCGGACTCGCGCTGGTGCTCGTGAGCCTGGTGACCGCGCTGGCCGTCGCCACGCTCGACCTGTCGTGGTGGGTGCTCGTCGCCGGGTGGTTCGTCGGCGGTGCGGGCATGGGCGCGATCTACCCGCGGGCGTCGATGCTGACCCTGCGGTTCTCCGGCGAGGGCGACGACGGGTTCGCGAGCTCGGCCCTGACGATCGCCGACGCCGCGGGCAGCGTGATCGGCCTCGCCGTGACCGGCCTGCTCTTCACCGCGACCGGCGGAGCCGACGCCACGGTGTCGTTCCCCCTGGTGTTCGCCGCGATGATCGGTATCGCGGTGCTGGCGATCGCGGCCGTCCGCCGGCTCGGCCCGGTCCCGGGACCGGTGGCGTCGGCAGGGGCAGGGGCACCGGGGTCCACCGCGTCGGCATCGTCCTCGTCCCCGTCGTCGCACGGCCCCGCCGCCGGGTAGCGTGGCAGACCGGACCGAAGAGGAGACCCCGTGCTGCGCATCGTCGCCGTGACCGTCGCCCTGGCGGCGGCACTCACCCTGGCCGGTTGCCAGGGCACGACGTCCGCCGCGCCGACGCCCGTGCAGAGCACCGACCTGACGAGTTCCGACGGCGGGTTCGACCAGCAGGCCGTGATCGGGGTCGTGTTGGCCCACGACGACGCCGCTCTCGCCGACGGACTCCGCACCGGGCTGACCGACGCCGGCTTCCGCCCGGACGTCCGGGTCGCACCGGCATCGGGTGCCGCGGCGGCCCAGCGTGCCGCGGTGTCCCAGCTCGTGCGGAAGGGTGCGAAGGCACTCCTCGTGCACGCAGCTCGGCCGTCCGCGCTCACCGGCGTGATCCAGACCGCACACGATGCGGGGGTCGTGGTGGTGTCCCTCGGCGACCCGCTGCCCGCGACCGGGACCGGTGGCGACGGGGTGTCCGCCGACTACCGGGTGCCCTCGGAGGGGGACGACGCCGACGTCGCTGCGACAGCGGTCGAGGTCGTGCAGTCGCTGCAGCGCGGCGAGAAGCCGGAGACGGACCCCACGGACGGCGACACGACCGACGCGGAGTAGCCGCGCCACCGACCCGGAGCAGCCGCGCGGACGCCGGCGCTGCCGGTCGGCCGACGCGGACGTCGGCGATGCAGCACAACCGAGCGGATCAGGTGGTCCGGCTCAGCTCCACCACGTCGGGAACGACAGCGTGATCGTCTCGACCAGCGCCTTCCGTGACCGACGAGGCCCGGCGAGCCAGGCCTCGATCGCCCCGACGAAGCCCTGCGCCACGAACCCCGCGGCGACGTCGTCGAGCAGCTCGGGGCGGCGTGCGGCGTCGAGCTCCCGGATGTGCAGGGCGCTCGACACGGTGAAGTGCTCGACGAGCAGCCGGTGCAGCGACGCGTCGTTCGGGTCCGGCAGTGCCTTGCCGTAGATGTCACGGTGCGTCGTCACGTGCTCGACGACGGCGTTGATGCCGCGCCGGGTGATGGTGGCGAGCTCGTCGGCTCCGGCGCCCCGGGCTGCCGCGGCACGGCGTTCGTCGGCGTCGTCCTGCCGGATGCGGTCGAGCTCCGGCGTCAGGACATCGGCGAGCAGCGACCCGGGGGAGACGGCGTGCGAGTAGAACGTGGCCCGGTTGATGCCGGCCGCACGCGTGACGTCGGCGACGGTGATCTCCGAGACCGGCCGGTCCGCGGCGAGTCGCAGGATCGCCTCACGCAACGCTGCTGTGGTGTGCAGGATCCGGGCATCCACCATGACGCCCACCCCCTTCTGATCCGCTTCACCCGGAAGGCCCCCGAGCAGTCCGACGCTACCGCATGGTCCGCGCACGGCAGAGGGGCAGCACGAGCCGCTTCGCGCGGGCAGCGAGGATCGGCGGCGCCGAGCATGTGTGTCCGACCGTAGGATGGTTCCGCGGACGAATCGATTCGATCGACCCGCGATCACCCTCCACCCCCTCATCGTCGAAGGACTCCAGTCTCGTGACCGCGCCCGCCACCACCGGTTCGCTCCGGGTCGTCCTGCACCCCGGAGACTCCCTCTCCCGCGGGCAGCGACTCGTCTACGTCTTCGTCCTGGGCGCCCTCACGGCGCTCGGGCCGTTCACGATCGACCTCTACCTGCCCGCGTTCCCGGCGATCAAGGACCAGTTCGGCGTCACCGACGGTGCGGTCCAGCTGACGCTCACCGCGACGACCCTCGGCTTCGCCATCGGGCAGCTCCTGGTCGGCCCCTGGAGCGACAAGGTGGGCCGCCGACTGCCGCTCATCATCGCGACGACGGTGCACATCGCCGCCTCGATCGGTGCCGCCACGGCGCCGGACATCGAACTCCTCGCGGTGTTCCGCGTGCTGCAGGGCATGGGGGCGGCGGCCGGCGGTGTCGTCGCGATGGCGACCGTCCGTGACCTGTTCGGTGGCAAGCCGCTGGTCCGGATGCTGTCGCGGCTGGCGATGGTGAACGGTCTCGCGCCGATCCTCGCACCGCTCATCGGCTCCCAGATGCTGCAGTTCACCAGCTGGCGCGGCATCTTCGTCTTCCTCGCCTGCTACGGCCTGGCCGTGGTGATCGCCTCGATCCTGCTGATCGTCGAGACCCTGCCGCCGGCCCGCCGCCACGAGGCGGGGCACTCCACGATCGGTCAGCGCTACAAGGCGCTGTTCTCCGACCGGATCTTCGTCGGCGTCGCGCTCATCGGCGCGATGGTGTTCAGCGGCCTGTTCTCGTACCTCAGCGCGTCACCGTTCCTGTTCCAGCAGGTCTACGGGCTCGACGCGCAGCAGTACGGGCTGCTGTTCGCCGTGAACTCCGTCGGGGTCGTCCTCGGCGTGCAGATCTCGTCGCGGCTCGCCCAGCGCGTCGGTCCGCAGTGGATCCTGGCGTGCTCCACGGCGACGCTGCTGCTGTCGTCGCTCGCCATCATCGTCCTCGACCAGCTCGGCGCCGGTCTGGTCGGCGTGCTCGTGCCGCTGTGGTTCTTCATCGCGGCGTGCGGGTTCTCGTTCCCGCTCGTCCAGGTGATCGGCCTCGCCGCCCACGGCAAGGAGGCGGGGACCGCCGCCTCGGTGCTCGGTGCCCTGAACTTCGGCGTGGCCGGGCTCATCTCGCCGGTGGTCGGCTGGCTGGGCATCACGACGGCGACGCCGATGGCCATCGTGATGGCGTCCACCGCCGCCGTCGCGATCCTGATGCTGTGGCTGGTGGTCCGCCCCCGGACGGTCCCCGCGCTGACGCACTGACGACACGGGTCTCCGCCGCCCACGGTTCGTACAGCACGGCTCGCGTCCGGCGCGGGGCTGACGGGCCGGGAGGCGCGGCCCGCGTCCGACGCGGAGCCCGCGACCACGGGCTCGTCGGCTCACGGGCCCCTGCCGCGGCCCCGTCGGGGAGGTTCAGCGGGCGCTGAGTCCGGCGAACTCGACGGCGAGCAGCCCGCCGACGACCAGCGCGGTGAGCCCGCCGATGAGCAGGTACGCCGAACGCTGCTCGTACCAGGCACGGCTCGTCGGGTAGCGCTTCGCGAAGGTGCGGGCGGAGACCGGCCGGGACTCCTCGACGACCTGCACGCCGAGCGCGTCGACCACCCGGTCGAGCCCGTCGTCGCCCCACACGTCGGCCCGGAGCCGGAACAGATGGGTCCCTGTCCGGTCGAACGCCACGAGTTCGCGCACCGTGCGGTCCACCGACGAGCCGAACGTGGTGGCGAGGACCAGGCTGTGCACACGGTCGCGGGCGATCCGCCGGCGTCCGGTGAGCACGCCGCGGATCGTGAGGCCGTCGCCGTCGATCCCGATGAAGGCCGTGTGCAGTCGCACGAACACGACACCGACGACCGCGGCCATCGCCACGACCACCGCGGCGAACACGGCCCACGTGCGGAACGGGAAGGAGACCCAGACCAGCGCGACGGCGAGCGGCACGGCGGAGAACGCGATGCTGAGCGCCGTGGAACGGACGAGCGAGCGTCGGGGGCGCAGAACGGTGTCGAAGACGACGGCGGGAACCGGCGCCACCGCGGGCACAGTCGTGTCCCCCATGGTGCGTCTCCTCGTCCCCTCGGGTGTTCGGGCGCACTGATCAGCACGCCCTCCGAGCGACGCCCCTGCCGCTCGATGCACCGCGTCGGCTCGTCCCGGAGCCGTGCGCTCGGCCAGCATAGGCGACCGACGGGGACCGGGGACAGCCCGTTCCACCCCCGGTCGGCGTTTCGCGGCCAACGGAGGGGGAGCAGGGCACGTGCCGGTCCACCGGGTGGGGGACCGGACGGGACCGGAACGACGAAGGACCCGCACCGAGTCGGTGCGGGTCCTTCGATCCTTCTGGCGGAGAATGGGGGATTCGAACCCCCGAGGGCTTGCACCCAACACGCTTTCCAAGCGTGCGCCATAGGCCACTAGGCGAATTCTCCTGACACCGCCTCGCGACGGCGACACCCAATGGTACAGGTTCTTCGTGGTGCTCACGACCGCGTGTCGCCGCCCTCGGTGCTCCCAGATGTCGTGACATGTCCGACGACTACCCTGGGCGTCGTGTCGACCCGTATCTACATCACGTCAGCAGAAGGGCACACGGGCAAGAGCACCGTCGCCCTCGGTGTCCTCGAGACCCTCGCCCGCTCCGTCGGTCGTGTCGGCGTGTTCCGTCCCGTCGCCCGCTCGGTCGTCGAGCCCGACTACGTGCTCGAACTGCTGCTGCAGCACACCGCGGTCGGCATCTCCTACGACGACGCCGTCGGGGTCACCTACGACGACGTGCACGCCGACCCCGAGGCGGCGCTCGGCACGATCGTCACCCGCTTCGCGCAGGTCGAGCGGCAGTGCGACGCCGTCGTGGTGCTCGGGTCCGACTACACCGACGTCGGCAGCCCCACCGAGCTGTCCTTCAACGCCAAGGTCGCCGCGAACCTCGGCGCCCCGGTGCTCCTCGTGCTCGGGGGCCGCGACGCCGCCGAACGCGGCGCCCGCACACCCGAGGGCATGGCGCAGGTCGCGGACGTCACGACGAGCGAGCTGCGGGCGGCACACGCGCAGCTGTTCGGCGTCGTGGTGAACCGCGCCGACCCGGACGCCCTCGCCGCGATCGTGACGAGCGTCGAGCAGGCCGTGCACGACGACCACCCGGACGTGCCGGTGTGGGCGATCCCCGAGGACCGCGTGCTCGTCGCCCCGACCGTCCGCGCCCTGCTGCAGGCCACCGGCGCCACCCTGGTCCGCGGTGACGACGCCCTGCTCGACCGCGAAGCCCTCGGCACCGTCGTCGCGGGCATGAGCATGGAGAACGTCCTGCCCCGGCTGATCGAGGGCGGCATCGTCGTGGTGCCCGGTGACCGCAGCGACGTCCTCATCGCCACCCTCCTCGCCAACCAGTCGGAGACCTTCCCGAGCCTGGCCGGAGTCATCCTGAACGGCGGGTTCGAGATCGCCCCGCAGGTGTCGCGGCTGCTCGAGGGCCTGTCGAGCTCGCTCCCGATCGCACAGAACGACCTGGGCACGTACGACACCGCCCTCCGGATCACCCAGACGCGCGGACGCCTGGCCGCCGACTCGCCCCGGAAGGCCGACATGGCGCTCGCCCTGTTCGAGCAGCACGTCGACGCCGAGGCCCTGCGCGACCGTCTGCAGCTCACCCCGTCCGGGGTCGTCACGCCGCTCATGTTCGAGCACGGCCTGCTCGACCGGGCCCGCAGCTACGGCAAGCGCATCGTCCTGCCCGAGGGTGAGGACGACCGCATCCTCCGCGCGGCCTCCACGCTGCTGCAGCGCCAGGTCTGCGAGCTGACGATCCTCGGTGACCCCGCTGCCATCCGGACCCGGGCGACCGAACTCGGGCTCGACCTCGAGGCCGCACAGCTCGTCTCGCCGTTCGACCCCGAGCTCCGCGAACGCTTCGCCGAGGAGTACACCCGGCTCCGCGCGCACAAGGGGATGTCGATCGAGCTCGCCCGCGACACCGTCACCGACGTGTCGTACTTCGGCACGATGATGGTGCAGCTCGGGCTCGCCGACGGCATGGTCTCCGGCGCGAAGCACACCACGGCGCACACCATCCGGCCGTCGTTCGAGATCATCAAGACCCGTCCGGACACCTCCATCGTGTCGAGCGTCTTCCTGATGGCGCTCGCCGACCGCGTGCTCGTCTACGGTGACTGCGCGGTGATCCCGGACCCGACGAGCGAGCAGCTCGCCGACATCGCGATCTCGTCGGCCGAGACCGCGACCCAGTTCGGCATCGACCCCCGCGTGGCGATGCTCAGCTACTCCACCGGCGACAGCGGCTCCGGCGCCGACGTCGACAAGGTCCGCGCCGGCACCGCGTTCGTGCGGGAACGCCGGCCCGACCTGCTCGTCGAGGGCCCGATCCAGTACGACGCCGCGGCCGACCCCACGGTCGCGTCGACCAAGATGCCGGACTCCCCGGTCGCCGGCCGCGCGACGGTGTTCATCTTCCCGGACCTCAACACCGGCAACAACACGTACAAGGCCGTGCAGCGCTCGGCCGGTGCCGTCGCGATCGGGCCGGTCCTGCAGGGCCTGCGCAAGCCGATCAACGACCTGTCGCGGGGCGCCCTCGTGGGCGACATCGTGAACACCGTCGCGATCACCGCGATCCAGGCCGGCACCGCGACCGACGCGGCCTGACCGCCCGACCCGCACCGCGCCTCCAGGCCCGACAGAAAGTGACCACCCCGTGACCGCAGCCCTCGTCGTCAACTCCGGCTCGAGTTCGTTCAAGTACCAGCTCATCGAACTCGAGGACGAGCGCACGCTCGCCTCCGGGCTCGTCGAGCGCATCGGCGAGTCCGCCGGGGCGTGGAAGCACACCAACGCGCTGACGGGGGAGTCGTCGTCCAACGACGCCGCATCGGTGCCCGACCACGCGGCCGGGTTCCAGGCGATGATCGACGCCTTCACGAAGGTCGGCCCGTCGTTCGACGAGCACCCGCCCGCCGTCGTCGGCCACCGCGTCGTGCACGGCGGCACCACCTTCGACCGCGCGACGGTCGTCACGGACCAGGTCGAGCAGCAGATCGAGGACCTCAACAGCCTCGCGCCGCTCCACAACCCGGCGAACCTCGAGGGGATCCGGGCGGCCAAGCAGGTCTTCTCGGACGTCCCGCACGTCGCCGTCTTCGACACCGCGTTCCACCAGACGATGCCGCCGCACGCGTACACCTACGCGATCCCCGCCGACCTCGCCGCCGAGTACGGGATCCGCCGCTACGGCATGCACGGCACCAGCCACAAGTACGTCTCGGAACAGGCCGCGGAGTTCCTCGACCGGCCGCTCGCCGAGCTCAAGACGATCGTGCTGCACCTCGGCAACGGGGCCTCCGTCGCTGCCATCGACGGCGGGAAGTCGATCGAGACCTCGATGGGGCTCACGCCACTCGAGGGGCTCGTCATGGGCACCCGGTCCGGCGACCTCGACCCCGCGGTTCTCATCCACCTGCACCGCGAGGCCGGGATGACCTTCGACGAGCTCGACACCATGCTCAACAAGCGGTCCGGACTGCTCGGTCTGACCGGCAACGGCGACATGCGGGACGTGCAGGACGCCGCCACGAAGGGCGACGAGCAGGCGGAGGCGGCGCTCGCCGTGTACCGCCACCGCATCCGCCGGTACGTGGGCGCCTACACGGCGCAGCTCGGCGGACTCGACGCGGTCGTGTTCACCGCGGGGGTCGGCGAGAACAACGCGCTGCTGCGCCGGCGCGTGCTCGCCGGGCTGGAGCACCTCGGCATCGAGATCGACCCGGACCGCAACGAGTTGGCCTCCCGGGAGGCGCGACGCATCTCCACGGACGGCTCACGTGTCGCGGTGCTCGTCATCCCGACGAACGAGGAACTCGAGATCGCCCGGCAGTCGGCTGCGGTCGCGCTCTGAGGCGCGGCGCGCGCGTCGCCTCGCGTCGTCGCGCTGGCACGGTGCGGCGTTCGTCGGTGGGTGCGGGATCGGCTGCTGGGTGCGCGCTTCCAGCGCGGCACGGGGCGTGGAAGTCCCCACGGGGTGGGTAGGTGCGCACGGTGCGGCCGGGAGGCGCGGGGCGGGCTGGCGCCGTGCCTCCCGTCCGTTCGTGGGTCGCGTCCGGCGCACGGTGCGGTGTTCGTGGGCTGGTGCGGGGCTGACGGCTGGGTGCGCGCATGCAGCGTGGCACGGGGCGTGGAAGTCCGCACGGGGTGAGTAGGTGCGCACGGTGCGCGGCCTGGCACCTTCGGCGAGGAGCTCGCACGGGGTGGGTACGCGCGCACGGTGCGGCCGGGAGGCG
>NZ_JAHEWS010000036.1:0-26023 GCF_018598405.1 Curtobacterium flaccumfaciens
ACTCCCGCCGAAGCCCTCAAACAGCTACTCTCACGACCAACAGAAACAGGTGTTGCAACCACCACCTGAATCCACCCGACGACCGTGTCGCCGGTTGCGGACGCAACGCGTGTGGCCTGCGCGGGTGCGGCCCGGGACGCGACGACGGACGGCCGGGAGGCGCGGTGCCAGCTGGCACCGCGCCTCCAGGCCGTCGGCGGTCACGTCACGGGCGTGACGCGCGTCGCGGACGTCAGCTCGCGGGGGTCGCGTGCACCAGGAACTCGACGGAACCGGCGTCGTCGACCTTGACGAACCCGAGGTTCGGTGCCTGCACGTCGTAGTCCGAGAAGGTGACCGGGACCGAACCGGAGATGTCGACGCCGTCGCCGTTCAGGCCGACCTGCAGCTTCGCGGTGACGTCCTTCGTGACGCCGTGCAGGGTGAGCTTCCCCGGAGCCGTCACGGTCGTCGTGTCGGAACCGCTCGGGACCGCGTCGGCGATCGGTCCGGTGAGTTCGAAGGTGGCCTCGGGGAAGGCCGCCGCGTCCATCGCGGAGTCGCGGAAGTAGGCGTCGCGCTGGTCGGAGTCGGTGGTGATGTCGGCGACCTGGACCGCGATCGTCGCGGCGGTGATGCTCGTGCCGTCGACGGTCGCGGTGCCGGAGACGCTGTCGGTGCGGCCGGTGACGGTGACGTCGGAGCCGTTCAGGACCTCGTGGACGCGGTACCCGGCCTCGGAATCGCCGCCGACCGTCCACTCGCCGGACAGGTCGGTGGCATCGAGGGTGGAGGCCTCGCGCGTCGCGGCGACCGAGGGCGCGGCGGAGGCCTTCGCGTTCTCGGTGCTCGTGTAGACGTTGGTGAAGACCACCGCGCCGACGACGCCGAGGACGACGACGGCGGCGATGACGGAGATCCAGATGACGGCCTTGCGGCGCTTGCGCGGGGTGTCGGTGGTCACGAGCTGAACGGTGACACGTCATGCTCGGGAGAGCCTGAGATCGTGGCAGCGATCGCCCCCCCGGTCCGGCCGCTACGCTCGTCCGGTGCAGAGGACCTCGAACCGGTGGCTCGAACTCGCCGGCTTCGTCCTGGCGTTCGTCGCCGTGCACGGGTTCCTGTGGTGGCTGACCCTCGTGTCGGCGAACCTGCCGCTCGGTGACGTGACCATCACCTACAGCCGGTGGATCGAGACCGGGCGGACCGCCGACTTCTGGGTCGGCATCGACGGCGCCTGGGTGTACCCGATCCTGGCGATCGTGCCGATGGCCGCCGCGGCGCTCGGGGGAGTCGAGTCCATCGGCACCGGCTGGCTGGTGCTGATGGTGCTGCTCGACGCCGCGGCGTGCGCGTTCCTGTGGCGGTTCCGGGCACGGGTGGGGTCGTCCGGGGTGCGGGTCGTCTGGTGGTGGCTGCTGTTCCTGCTCGCGCTCGGACCGATCGCGCTCGGTCGGATCGACACCGTCGCGACGGTGTCCGCGCTGGTGGGCGTGACGTTCGTGGCCTCGAGGCCGGCCGTCGCCTCGGCGCTCTTCACCGCCGGCGCCTGGACGAAGGTGTGGCCCGCAGCGCTCGTCGCGGTGCTGCTGCTGGTGCGTCGGGGACACCGCCGGGGTGTGCTCGCCGGAGCGCTGGTGCTGAGCGCCCTCATCGTGCTCGTCGACGTGCTGTGGGGCGGTGCGCCGTACCTGCTGTCGTTCGTCGGTGAGCAGACCGGTCGTGCGCTGCAGATCGAGTCGCCGCTCGCGACGCCGTTCATGTGGGCCGCGGCGTTCGGTGCCGACGGAGCCGCGGTGTTCTACAACCAGGAGATCCTGACCTTCGAGGTGTCCGGTGCCGGCACGTCCGCCGCCGCCGCGGTGTCGACGCCACTGATGGCCGCCGTCGTGGTGGCCGGGGTCGTACTCGCGCTCTGGGCCGCACACCGGGGTGCCCGCCGGGCCGAGCTCGCACCGGTCCTCGCGCTCTTGTTCGTCGCGGCGCTCATCGCGACGAACAAGGTGGGCTCGCCGCAGTACATCGGCTGGTTCGCGGTGCCGATCGTGTGGGGGCTCGCGGCCGGTGCCCCGAGTGCGCGCCGGTTCGTGCCGATCGCGGTGCTTGCGCTGCCGATGGCCCTGCTCACGCAGCTGGTCTACCCGGGGTACTACGACCAGGTGCTCGGCGTGCAGCCGTGGATCCTCGTGGTGCTCACGCTGCGGAACGTGCTCGAGGTCGCGATCCTGGTGTGGAGCGTGGTCGTGCTGGTGCGGATGGGACGGTCTGCGGAGTCCCGATGGGTGTCGGCGCGCTCGTCGCCTTCCGTGCGCGACCAGCCCGAGCCGGGCAGGATGGACGCATGATCGTCGCCTTCTCCGTCGCTCCGTCCGGTGGTCCCGCTGCAACGTCCGACGGGTCCGTGCACGACGCCGTCGCGGCCGCCGTGCGCGTGGTGCGCGAGAGCGGGCTACCGAACCGCACCTCGTCGATGTTCACCGAGATCGAGGGGGAGTGGGACGAGGTCATGGACGTCGTCAAGCGCGCCACCGAGGCCGTCGGCGAGTACGGCACGCGGGTGTCGCTCGTGCTCAAGGCCGACATCCGACCCGGGCACACCGGCGAGATCGACGGCAAGCTCGAACGGCTCGAGACCGCGCTCGGCGAGTAGCCCTCAGCGGCGCCGACGGGGACGCCGGCGGCGACGGGGGTCGGTGCCGAGGACCGCGGCGACCGTCAGCAGGACGAAGCCGGCGACCGCGAACACCACGACGATGACGATCCCGAGCGGGTCCGTGACGTCCTCGCAGTTCGCGGGCGCTCCGGCGGCGCAGGAGGCCAGGACGGTCGTCACGGTGGGCACGTCGACATCCTGCATCGAACCGTCTCCCGACACGCCGGGTCGGTCCCTCGGATGTCGGTGGTCGGGTGTCTCATGGTCTGCATCGAGCCACACCGGGTGGCCTCCGAGACGACGATGAGGAGCGCGTGATGATGCACGACGGCTGGTGCCCCGACTGCGACCTGCGAACGGTCGTCATCGACACGGACGAGCAGGGCGACAACGCCTGGGCGAGCTGCGCGGAGTGCGGCACCGGATGGGTGCACCGCGACGAGCTGCCCGAGCACTCCGCAGGGCGGACGCGCACTCCGGAGCGCCAGGCCGCCTGAGCGCTGGCCGCCTGAGCGCCGGGCGCTCGCTGCCCGAGCATTGGGCGCCTGCGTCCGCGTGGCGTAGGTCCGGTCCGGTCCGCGTGCCGTGGACGACTCGGCCCTGTGCGATTCCGCCGGTCCGTTGGAGCGGTCTACACTCGACGGACCAGGACATCACGGCCGCCCCGTCCGGTGGGGTGCTGCACCGTCGTCCCGCTCCGCCCGCACGAGAACAGGCCCCATGTCACAGCTCACGCCTGCGCGTCGCACCCTCGCGCTCATCTCGCTCGCCCTCGGCGGGTTCGCCATCGGCTCGACCGAGTTCGTCGCGATGGGGCTGCTGCCGAACATCGCGCAGGCCCTGCTCCCCGAGCAGTACGGCATCGACCCGGACGCCGGGATCGCCCACGCCGGCTGGCTCGTCAGTGCGTACGCCCTCGGGGTCGTCGTCGGCGCACCGACCATCGCGGCGATGTCCGCCCGGTTCCCGCGCAAGGGCCTGATCCTCGTCCTGCTCGTCGGGTTCGTCCTCGCGACGGTCGCGAGTGCCCTGCTGCCCTCGTTCGGCCTGGTGCTCGTCGCCCGGTTCGTGGCGGGCCTGCCGCACGGCGCGTACTTCGGCATCGCCTCGATCGTCGCCGGCGACATGATGGGCCCGGGCAAGCGGGGCAAGGGCATCGCCATGGTGCTGCTCGGCCTGTCGGTCGCGAACGTCGTCGGTGTCCCGGCGATCACGTGGGTCGGACAGATGGCCGGCTGGCGGGTCGCCTACGGCGTGGTCGCCGCCCTGTTCGCCCTGACCTTCGTGGCCGTCGCGGCCTTCGTGCCGAAGAGCGCCCGCGACGAGCACGCCACGATCGGCCGTGAGCTCCGGGCGTTCCGCGTGCCGCAGGTGTGGATCGTGATGGGCCTCGGCGCCGTCGGGTTCGGCGGGTTCTTCGCGGTCTACTCGTACATCTCGCCGCTCGTGCAGCACGTCACCGGCATGCCCGAGTCGTTCGTGCCGATCGTGCTCGTCGTCGTGGGCATCGGCATGGTCGTCGGCGGGGTGCTCGGCGGACACCTGGCCGACCGCAGCGTCAAGCGCACGATCTACGTCGGGATGTTCGCGCTCATCGGCGCACTGCTCATCACCGTCCTCACGGCCCAGTGGCTCTGGGGGATGCTGCTCGGCGCGTTCCTGCTCGGCGCGACGTCGTCGGCGATCCCGCCCGCGGTGCAGTCGCGTCTGATGGACGTCGCCGGCGATGCCCGCACGATCGCGGCGGCGCTCAACCACTCCGCGTTCAACATCGGCAACTCGCTCGGGGCGGCCCTCGGCGGTGCGGTCATCGCGGCCGGCTTCGGGTTCCTCGCACCGGGCTGGCTCGGCATCGGCCTCGCGCTGCTCGGCGTCCTGGTGACGATGGTCAGCTACGCGGTCGAGCGGCGGAGCACCCGTCGTGCCGCCGTCCGCTCCTCGTCGCCCTCCACCGGTCCGATCACCGCACCGGTCCCGACCGCCTGACGCGCGGGGTGCGCGCACGCGCCCACCGGACGGGAGGCCCGTGGCGACGCCGCCACGGGCCTCCCGTCCGTCGCGCGGCGCGGCCACCGCTCATGGTGAGCAGGAATGGTCGGGTCCTGTGACGGGACCCGACCATTGCTGCTCACGAAGCGCAACGCGCAGCGCGCTACAGCCCCAGGGGGCTGCCGTCCTGCACGATGATGCCGTCGGTGATCGCACGCTTCCGGAGCGCCACCTTCGTGCCCACGTCGAAGCCGGCGACGCGGTACTTCTCGCGGATGCGCTTGAGGTAGCTCTTCGCGGTCTCCTCGGAGATGCCGAGCTGGTAGGCGACGCTCTTCACGGGCTCGCCGCCGCCGTACAGGGCCATCACGCGACGCTCCTGGGCGCTGAGCTTCGGGACGCCGCCGACGTCGCCGCTGTTGATGGCGAGGTCGAGCTCGGCCGAGACGTACTGCTCGCCGCGCTGGGCGGAGCGGATCGCCTCGACGATCATGTCGGCGTCCTCGCTCTTGACGAGGTACCCGAGGGCCCCGGCGCCGAGGGCCTCGCGCACGACGTTCGGCTCCGAGTACGTGCTCATCACGACGGTCTTGACGCCCGCGGTCTTGAGCGTCGAGATCTTCAGCGACACCGGGATGGAGTCCTTGAGGTCCAGGTCCAGCAGCACCACGTCGACCGGGAACGCCGGGCTCGTCAGGAGCTCGGGCCAGGTCGTGACGGCGGCCACCAGGGTGATGTCGTCGGCCGCGTTCCGGATCCACTCCGTGAGCGCGCCGAGGAGCATCCTGTGGTCGTCGACCAGTGCGAGTCGGATCGGTTCCTCTGGAGTCGCCATGCTGGCGTCCTTTCTCGGTGCGGATTGCTCGGCCGATCCTAGGAGGATCCGGGCCGGAAGCGGGTCAGGCGTGCGGGTGTCCGGCAGCTACATCGACGGATGTCGGTTCACGACGCAGTGCGCCACGATGTGCAGCGTGCCGTCCCGGACCGTCTCGGTGTACGGGCCGATGCGCTGCAGGGCGCTCCAGGCCGTCGGACCGAGGCTGCGACGCGGCACCCCACGGGACTCGATGACGACGGGGACGTCCATGGTGTCGTCGCTGACCGGGTGGCCGTCGGAGCCGATCGGGCCGAGGGTGACCGAGACGACGGGCATGCCGGGCTGCGCGGTGCGCCCGTCCCCGACCATCTGCCAGATCGCCTGCAGCAACCCGTCGCGCTGGGTGGGGGAGAGGTGTCCGGCGAGGGCGGTCGGGTCGGCGACGCTGACCGATCGGCCGAGGTGGTCGGACTCGGTGATGGCGTGGTAGAGCCAGGTCTCGCGGCGGCCCTCGATCAGGTGCAGGCGGAGCTCGGTGGCGAGGGACGCGGCGACGGAGCTCGAGGCGTCGGACAGCGGCAGCGGGTCGGTGCCGTTCGCGACGGCGTCGAGCAGCTTCTCGGCGGCAAGGTCGAGCCGGGCGAGCTCGTCCGAGGCGAGCATGCCGACGGCGAACTGCGGTGCCTGCACGTTGCTCTGCACGAGCACCCGGTCGAGTTCGCGCTGCACGAGCTGACGGAACCGCTGCACGACGTACAGGGCGAGCGCCGGCGGTACGACGACGAGCGACAGCAGGGACACGATGCCGGGCATGGTTTCGTGCGTGATGGGTGTCGACGCCACGGCCATCACGATGAAGGCGATGCCGAGCACGCCGATCGCGGCCGCGACCTCGCGGGCGGGCCGGAGCGTGGCGATCGGCAGCAATGCGAAGCCCGCGGCCATCGAGGCCGTGGCGGTGTGCGCGATGTCGTGCTCGGGCCAGATGCCGATGAAGTCGAGCGTGACCACGCAGGCGAGGACGACGCAGATCAACGCGAAGGCCAGCCCGGTCAGCCGCTCGCCGTAGGTCAGGACACTGAGACCGACCCCGACGGCGGCGACGACGTAGAGCAACCACGCGAGCGCGGGGAGCCACGGATCGGAGTACTCGTTCCAGCGCACCAGGAAGAAGGCGATGCCGGCGGCGGCCTCGATGGCGGTGAGGACCGCGGCGCCGAGCCCGAGGTAACCGGCACCGAGCGAGGCGCCGGGCTTGGCGGCTTGGCGCAGAGAGCGGGCACCGGTGGACGTCGAGGGGAGTCCTCGGGCCTGCCGGCGCTCGCTCGTCCGGTACCGCTCGCGTGCTTCGCGACGGGTACGGGGAGCTGGTGGCGAGGTCTCGCCGGGCAGACTGCGGCCGATGGTGTCCTCGGGGACCCGGGTCATCGCGGTGCCTCCAGGACGACGGTGGTGCCGGAGCCCGGCGCGGAGAAGAGCTTGGCGTCGCCACCGACCTCGCGGAGGCGGTTCACGACGCTCTCCTTGAAGCCGAGCCGTTCGGCGCTGACGGTGGTGAGGTCGAAGCCGACGCCGGAGTCGGTGACCATCGCACGGACGACCTCGTTGTCGTGGACGATCGTGACGTGGGCCTCGCCGACACCGGCGTGCCGACGGACGTTCTCCAGGCACTCGCCGAGCGCGAGCAGGAACGCGTCGAGCACGTTCGACGGCAGCAGGACCTGTCCGGTGCCGTGCCAGCTGACCTCGAGCCCCATCCGGCCGAAGCGCTGCTTGACCGACTCGAGGGTCTGCCCGAGCGGCGATTCCTCTTCGCGGGTGAGCGAGTAGTCGCCGGACTGCGAGGGCTGCGGGGTCGCACCGAGGCGCAGGTGCCGGAGCAACCTGGCGTCCTCGGCGGCTTGCTCCCGCATCGCCTGCTCGGAGACGCCGACGCCGGAGTGCGCCAGCAGCGTCAGGGTCGCGAGCACGGTGTCGTGCAGCAGACGGGCACCCTGGCGCCGCTGCGCCTCGGTCTCGCTGGCCTGCCGTTCGGCGCGGTGGGCGGTGCCGATGCTGTAGATGCGACGGGCGACGCGGGGGATGCTGCGGGAGATCCAGATCGCCACGACGGCCATCAGGATCCACCCGAGCAGTGCGCCGCTGACGGGAGTCGACAGGAGGGAACCCGATCCCCACACCATGAGCACCACCACGGCACCGCCTCCGGCGATGGTGATGCCGAGACCGACCGGGTGCCCGCGCTGTGCCATCAGCGGTGCCGAGAGCCCGCCGGCGGCCAGGGGCATGACGGCGCTGGCGACGAGGGGCCGTGCGGAGTCGTCGACGCCGATGAAGAGCAGCACCATCGTGGCGAGCCCCGAGACGACGATGGCGGCGGTCCACCACACTTCGCCGCCGCGGGCGAAGCACACGAGTGCGGTGATCATCGCGGCGATGCAGAGGAGTGCGCCGATGAGGGGCAGCGTGGTCACGGCGGCGGAGGAGAGGATGCCCACGACGCTGACGAGCGCGCAGACGATGCCCACGACACGGGTCGCCGACCGCAGCAAGCGGTCGCGTTCCTGTGCGATGAAGTCCATCGATGTCCTGGTTGGTGACGATCTGGGTGGTGCGGGAAACCGAGCGTCGGTCAGTGCCGGGCTCCACGCCATCATTCCACGCGCGCCACCCGTTGGGGGGCCTTCGGCGCGCCGCGGTGGCTGGCGGGCTCCCGCTCAGGACTCGAGCAACCGCCGCAGGTGCGCCCCGACCTGCTCGTGCTCGATGAGGAACCCGTCGTGGCCGAACTCGCTCGCGATCACCGCGGCTGAGTCCCCGTCGAGGGTGTCCGGCACGCCCGCGGCGATCCGGTGCTGGTCCTCGACGGGGAACAGCCGGTCGCTCGAGACCCCCACCACCAGGGTCCGCGCGGTCACCAGCCCGAGTGCTGCCGACACCCCGCCGCGTCCGGCACCGACGTCGTGCGAGTCCATCGCGTACGTCAGCGTGACGTAGCTCGAGGCGTCGAACCGCCGGGTGAACTTGTTGCCGTGGAAGTCGAGGTAGCTCTCCACCGAGAACCGGCCGTCGTCGCCGAGCGGGGACACGTCGCTCTGCCACGACCGCGCAAAACGGCTGTTCAGCTCGTCCGACGCCCGGTAGGTCATCAGCGCCATCCGCCGGGCCAGCGACAGGCCGCGGTGCGGTCCCTCGCCGGCATCGGCTTCGTAGTAGTCGCCGCCCGCGAAGGCAGGGTCCATCTGGATCGCCGCCCGCTGCAGCGAGTTCGCCGCGATCTGGTCGGCGGTGGTCTGCGCCGTGGAGGCCAGGACCGCCAGCCGCTGCACGCGCGACGGGTGCGCGACGGCGAACTCGAGGGCGTGCATGCCGCCCATCGATCCGCCGACCACCGCGGCGAAGGTCTCGATGCCGAGCCGGTCGGCGAGCTGCACCTGCACCTCGACCTGGTCGCGCACCGTGACGAAGGGGAACCGCGAGCCCCACTCCACGCCCGTCGGCGACACCGAGGACGGCCCGGTGGTGCCCTGACAGCCGCCGAGCATGTTCGGCGCGACGACGAACCACCGGTCGGTGTCGATCGCCTGGCCAGGTCCGACCACGTCACCCCACCAGCCGGCGGTGCGGTGGCCGGGGCCGGGAGCGCCCGTGACGTGCGAGTCGCCGGTCATCGCGTGCAGGACGAGCACCGCGTTGTCACGGGCGGCGTTGAGCGTGCCCCACGTCTCGTACGCCACCCGTACGGCCGGCAGACGGCCGCCGCGCACCCACTGCTCGCCGAGCGACGCGAAGTGGCGTGCTCCCGGGTGGTCGCCCGGACGCCATGCGCCGGTCACGGGGGGCTTGCCGAGGGTGCCGAGTTCGGTGCCGGGCACCAGGGTGGACGGCACGGAGTCCTCGGGGGTCGTCTGCCAGTCCATCGTGCGTCCAGTCTGCCGGGAGGCGCGGGTCACCGCCGCCGTGTTACGTCACGCCCGGCGCCTGCGGGTTGGGCCGGGCGGGCCGGTTGGGGCCGACGCAGAACGACAGGGCCGATGTCGTACGACGTCGACCCTGTCGTTCTGCGTCGGCAGGCAGGCAGGCAGGCAGGCAGGCAGGCAGGCAGGCAGGCTCGCGCCGGCCCTACGCGCGCTGGCTCTCCTGCGCGACCGCTCGGGCCGCAGCGAGCCCGGCCTCGAGGTCCGCCTTCAGGTCCGCGATGTTCTCGATGCCGACCGACAGGCGCACCAGCCCGGGCGTGACCCCGGTGGTGAGCTGCTGCTCCGGAGTGAGCTGCGAGTGCGTGGTCGACGCCGGGTGGATGACGAGCGACCGGACGTCGCCGATGTTCGCCAGGTGCGAGAACAGCCGCAGGTTGTCGACGAACGCCTTGCCCGCGCTCACCCCGCCCTTGAGTTCGAACGACAGCACCGCGCCGACGCCCTTCGGCGCGTACCGGTTCGCGGCGGCGTACCAGGGCGACGTCGGCAGTCCGGCGTAGGCGACGGTGGCGACGTCGGGGTGCTGGTCGAGCCACTCCGCGATCTCCTGGGCGTTGGACACGTGCCGCTCGATGCGGAGCGACAGGGTCTCGATGCCCTGCAGCAACGCGAACGCGGTGTCCGCCGAGTTCGAGGCACCGAGGTCACGGAGCAGCTGCACGCGGGCCTTGACGATGTAGGCGAGCTCGTTGCCGACGGCCTCGGTGAAGACCGCACCGTGGTACGACGGGTCGGGGGTGCTGAACTCCGGGAACCGGTCGGCGTGCTCCGACCAGGCGAACGTCCCGCCGTCGACGATGAGCCCGCCGATGACCGTGCCGTGCCCGCCGAGGAACTTCGTGGCCGAGTGCACGACGATGTCGGCGCCGTGCTCGAACGGACGGATGAGGTACGGCGTCGCGATCGTGTTGTCGACGATCAGCGGGACACCGGACTCGTGCGCGACGTCGCTGACGCCGGTGATGTCGAGGACGTTGATCCTCGGGTTGCCGATGGTCTCGGCGAAGAACAGCTTCGTGTTCGGGCGGACCGCGCGGCGCCACTCCTCGAGGTCGTCCTGGTCCTCGACGAACGTCGTCTCGATGCCGAGCTTCGCCAGCGTGTACTTGAACAGGTTGTACGTGCCGCCGTAGATCGACGATGACGACACGATGTGGTCGCCCGCGCCGGCGATGTTCAGCACCGCGTACGTCTCCGCCGCCTGGCCGGACGCGACGAGCAGGGCCCCGGAACCGCCCTCGAGCGCGGCGATCCGCTGCTCGACGACGTCGTTCGTCGGGTTCGTGATCCGCGAGTAGATGTTGCCCGGCTTGGCGAGCGCGAACACGTCGCGCGCTTCGTCCGAGTTCGCGAAGACGTACGAGGTCGTCTTGTAGATCGGCGTCGCTCGGGCGCCCGTGGTCGGATCCGGCTGCGCGCCGGCGTGGACCTGGGTGGTCTCGAACTGCCACTGCGCGGCGTCGTGCTCGGTCATCTTGGTGCTCCTGTCCGGTGCGGCTGGTCGTCGGGTCGCCTTGCGCTCGGCCTGGAGGCTCGGCGCTGCTGTGCGTCGGGTGTCACGGTACGCAGGTGGCCGGGCCCGCACCACCGCACCCGCCTCGGGACGTAACGCACCCGCCGGGCCCGCCCCGCGCCTCCAGGCCGAGCAGTGCGACGCAGGTCCGCACCGTGCTGTCGCCGTCAGGCGGTGCGAGGTTGGTTGTGCGGTGCGGCCCTGCCGCGCCGCACGGAGTGGGCAAGCTCGCACCGGCAGGAGAAACGCGCACGGTGCGAAGGGGCACCGCTACGCACGCTCGCGGCGGAACAGCCAGTCGACCTTCGGCTCGAGCAGCCACCGCATCCCGCGCCGCACGAAGGGCTGCGCCAGGAACAGGCTGACGACGCACGCGATCGCGACCATGAGCAGCACGAACGGCCAGGCCGAGTGCTCGCCGGCCAGGACGCCGGACTCCCGGATCGGGTAGAGGACGAACGTGTGGAGCAGGTACACGTACATCGTCGCGGCGCCGAACTGCGTGATCCAGATGTTCCGACGGGGGATGAGCACCAGGAACGACGCCGTCAGCAGGCTCGCGAGCAGCATCAGGCCGAAGCGCACCGCACCCGCCCACCAGGCGTCCTCGCCGAGCCCCGAGTAGGAGTCGTCGTAGAAGAACCAGTGGTGCAGGTCGAACTCCTTGAACTGCGGGATCCACACCGCGCACGACACCGCCCACGCGGCGAACACGACGACGGCGGCGATCCGGACCCGGACGACCGTGCGGCGGGAGGCCTCGTACCAGCGGTCGAAAACGCCCCACTGCTTGACCTGCCAGCCGAGCAGGAAGAACGGCAGCAGGCTGATCGCCCTCGACAGCGAGAGCGTCGAGTCGACGTTGTCGAAGTAGCCCACGCCGATGCTGAACACGACCGCCCAGAACAGCGGCCACCGCAGCTGCGCCAGGTACGGCAGGATCAGCTTGAAGATGCCCAGGGCCAGCAGGAACCACAGGGTCCAGGTCGGCTTCGTCGGGTTGAAGTCCTTGCCGCCCTCGACGATGCCCTGCACCACGGTCCAGATCGTCTGCATGATGATGTACGGCACGACGATGTCCGTGATCGTCCGGCGCATCCGTCTGGCCGTCGGGGTGTCCGCCGACGAGAAGTAGCCGCTGATCACGCCGAACGCCGGCATGTGGAACGCGTAGATGAACGTGTAGAGCGCCAGCGCGTGCTCACTCGCCGGCGTCTGGCGCTGGATCGCGTGGCCGATGACCACGAGCGTGACCGCGACGAACCGCGCGGTGTCCCACATCGGGATCCGGCGCGGGGCTCGACCGGGCTCGAGCTGCGTCGCCGGGGCCGAGGGGGCGGGAGGGGCGGCATCCGTCGTCATCGCCGGTCACGTTACCGGATCGTGACCTGCACGGCCCGCTGCGGTGCCGCGACCGTGCCGCTCGCTACGGTGGACGCACCGGGCCACCAGTCGCCCCGGACACCGACGCAGGAGGCAGATCACATGGCAGCACGGCGCGCAGTCGTCACCGGAGCGAGCTCGGGCATCGGGGCGGCGACCGTCCGGCTGTTCCGGTCGCGGGGGTGGGACGTCCTCGCCGTGGCCCGTCGCGCGGCGAAGCTCGAGGCGCTCGCCGCGGAGACCGGGGCGGACACCCTGGTCGCAGACATCACGAGCGCCGACGACGTCGCGGCCCTCGCCGCCCGGGTCGCGGGCCTCGGCGGCGCGGACGTGCTGGTGAACAACGCCGGTGGGGCGTTCGGTTCGGCGAGCGTCGAGGAGTCCGACGTGGACGACTGGCGTGCCATGTTCGAGGTCAACGTGATCGGCACGAAGCGGGTCGTCTCGGCGCTCCTGCCGCACCTGCGCGACCGGGCTCGCGAGTCCGGGGGAGCGGACATCGTCACCGTGACGAGCACCGCCGGCTTCGTGGCGTACGAGAACGGCGGCGGGTACAACGCCGCGAAGTTCGCCGAGCACGCCCTGGTCGGCGCGCTCCGGCTCGAGCTGAACGGTGAGCCGATCCGTGTCGTCGAGATCGCGCCGGGCATGGTGAAGACCGACGAGTTCGCGCTCACCCGGTTCCGCGGGGACGAGCAGAAGGCGGCCGCGGTGTACGACGACGTGCCGGAGCCGCTGGTGGCCGACGACGTCGCCGAGGCGATCGTGCACGCGGTGGAGCTGCCGGCGCACGTGAACCTCGACCTCGTGACGATCCGGCCGGTGGCGCAGTCGGCGCAGCACAAGCTGGCGCGCGGCCCGCTGACGCCGCGCTGAGCCGACCCGCGCGCCGGTCGCGCAGCCCCCGCGTCGTGCAGGCCGGGCCCCCGCACCGCCGGGGGCCGGACCCGCGCAGCGCCCGGGCGGCGGTCGCGGGTCGCGGGCGCGGGCTCCCTGCCGGTACCGTGGTCGGATGCCGATCAGCAGCGAACCCGAGCCCGCGGCTCCGTCGACCGTGACCGTGACGAGCGGGCCCGAGGTGCTCGGCTGGCTGGAGTTCGGTGACGCCGCACGCCTGCTCGCCAAGGACGTCCTGTCCAGCGGCTTCGAGCCCGAGGTCGTCGTCGCCGTCGCCCGCGGCGGACTGATCATCGCCGGCGCCGTCGCGTACGCCCTCGGCACCAAGGAGTGCGGCTCGATCAACGTCGAGTTCTACACCGACGTCGAGCAGCGGCTGGAGGAGCCGGTCGTGCTCGCCCCCGCCCTCGACGCCCCGAGCCTCGCCGGCAAGCGTGTCCTCGTCGTCGACGACGTGTCCGACTCCGGCCGCACCCTGCGCCTGGTGGTCGACATCATCCGGAACGCCGGTGCCGACGTCCGGAGCGCCTGCCTGTACTCGAAGCCCGGCACCGTCCTCGAGCCCGACCACGTGTGGCGTCGGGTCGACGGCTGGATCACGTTCCCGTGGAGCGCCCTCGCTCCCGTGACGGCCGAGTCGTGAGCATCCACCTGGTCGGCGGCGGTCTGTTCGCCGCCTCGGACGCCGCAGCGCCGTTCCTCGCCGAGGCCACCGCCCGTTCCGCAGCGGTCGGCCGGAGCGTGCCGCGCATCGCCCTGCTCTCCGTGGCGGGTCCGGAGGGCGGGAGCCCGTCGTCGACCGCCGACATCGCCGAGGTCCTCGGCGGCCCGCGCACGGCCGAGGTGCTCGTCACCGAGGTCGCGGCCGGTCAGGTCTTCGACACCACCGTCCTGAGCGACGTCGACGCCCTGGTGGTCGGTGGCGGCGTCACCCCCGACTACCTGGCGGCGATCGCTCCGCTCGTCGACCAGCTCCGCCTGCTCGTCTCCGACGGTCTGCCCTACCTCGGTTACTCGGCCGGTGCGATGATCGCCGCCGACCGTGCCCTCGTGGGCGGCTGGCGCATCGGCGGCGTCGAGATCTGCCCCGAAGCGGCGTCCGAGGGGCTGGACGAGGTCGAGCTCCGCGAGGGCCTCGGCCTGGTCGACCTGACCATCGACGTGCACGCGGTGCAGGCCGGCACGCTCGCGCGGCTCATCGCCAGCGCCGAGGCCGAGTTCGTCACCGCCGGGCTCGCGATCGACGAGGACACCACGCTCGTCGTCGGCGAGGGCGCGCTCGAGGTCCGGGGGACCGGCAGCGTCTGGCGCGTGATGGCCGGCGAGGAGTCGGTGGCCGTCGCCACCATGGGCGCGTAGCCGACGTGGAACCACGGCCGCTCGCCGACCTGGTCGACCCCGGCTGGGCTGAGGCGCTCGCCCCCGTCGAACCCGACGTGCACCGGATCGGCGCGTGGCTGCGTGACGAGAGCGCTGCGGGCCGCCACTACCTGCCCGCCGGCGGCGACGTGTTGCGCGCGTTCACGAGCCCGTTCGACGCCGTCAAGGTGCTGGTCGTCGGGCAGGACCCGTACCCGACGCCCGGCCACCCGATCGGCCTGTCGTTCGCGGTCGACCCCGCCGTCCGCCCGGTGCCGCGGAGCCTGGCGAACATCTACCGCGAGCTCGCCGACGACCTCGGCGTGGCGCCCCCGCCGCACGGCGATCTGCGGGCCTGGTCCGACCAGGGCGTCCTGCTGCTCAACCGGGTGCTCACCGTGCACGCGGGCGAGGCCGGCAGCCACCGCGGCAAGGGGTGGGAAGCGGTGACCGACCAGGCCGTCCGCGCGCTCGTCGCCCGCGGCACCCCGCTCGTCGCCGTGCTGTGGGGTGCCCAGGCCGGGTCGGTCCGACCGCTCCTCGGTGACACCCCCGTCGTCGCGTCGGCGCACCCGAGCCCGCTCAGCGCGTCGCGCGGGTTCTTCGGCAGCCGCCCGTTCTCGCAGGTGAACGCCCTGCTCGAGTCGCAGGGCGCACCGCCCGTCGACTGGACGCTGCCCGCTCAGTAGGCTCGGCACGTGCTCGAGGAGGAATACCAGCGACGGCGGGTCCTGCCGCGACACCTGCGTGCCCCGGCGGCGACCGAGACGGCCTTCGAGTACCGGATCCGTGCGGCCGAGGTGGGGGACCTGCCCCACGTGCGCGAGATCCACACGCACTACGTCCGCAACTCGTCGGTGACCTTCGACCCGGCGGCGTTCACGTACGCCGCGTGGAAGAAGCGCTACGACGACATCCGGAAGCGCCGGCTGCCGTTCCTGGTGGCGGAGAACCCCGCCGGGCAGATCCTCGGGTACGCCCTGGTCGACGCGTGGAACCCCAGGGACCGTTCGAACCACGTGGTCGAGGACTCGATCTACCTCGGTGCGGCCTCGGGTGGCAAGGGACTCGGCCGGGCCCTGATGGAGGCGCTGCTCGACGAGTGCCGGTCGGCCGGCGTGCGCGAGGTCGTCGCGGTCATCGCGGACCGGCAGGCCGAGGCGTCGATCCGGCTGCACGAGCGGCTCGGCTTCGAGGAGGTCGGCCGGATGGGCAAGGTCGGCTACAAGTACGACCGCTGGCTCGGCACCGTCACGATGCGGCTCCGCCTGCGCGGGCCGCGGCTGTTCGCCCGCCGACGCTGACGGCACCGGCACCGGCACCGGCACCGACGCGACACACCTGACGGGCGTCCGTCACGCTCGAGACGTGGCTGCAGGGCGGACGGGAGGCCCGTGGCGGGCCCGGCACGAGCCTCCAGGCCGTCTGGCGGTCGCGTCAGCCTGCCGGGGCCTCGGTGATGAACTCGTCGCGCGTCACGCGGAGCAGCGCGGTGGCCGCCGCCGCCGCGGCGTCCGCGTCACCGTCGACCGCTGCGCGCCCGACGGCCTCGTGCCGGAGCGCTGCCTCGCGCGTCCAGCGTGTGATGGGGTCGCGCGACTCCGACGTCCTGGTGCGCAGGAGCGCCTCGACGGTGCCGGCGAAGTGCGTGAACACGGCGTTCCCCGACCCGGTGAGCAGTGCCCGGTGGAAGCGGACGTCGGCCTCCAGGTAGGCGCGGCTGTCCTCGCGTCCGCAGGCGTCGAGCATGTCCCGGGCGGCGGCGAGCACGGCGTCCGCACCGTCGGAACCGGCGGTCAGCGACGCCGCCACCGGTTCGACCCCGAGCCGGAGTTCGACGAGCTCGCGCTGCTGCACGAAGTACGCCGGCGAGGTGCCGCGCCACCGGATGACGGTCGGGGCGAGCAGCTCCCACGCCGTGATGTCGCGGACGAGCGTGCCGACCCGCTGCCGGGGTTCGACCAGGCCGAGTGACTGGAGGACCCGGAGTGCCTCGCGCACCACCGACCGGGAAACGCCGAACTCGTCGGCCACCAGCTCGGGCCGGACGACGGCGCCTGTAGCCAGGTCGCCGTCGACGATCCGCTGGCCCAGGGTGTCGAGCACGTGGGCGTGCAGTCCGCGCGCGGTGGGCATCGTTCCTCCATGCAGTACAGGTCACGCGACGGGCGTGACGCCGGTCCCATCGAAGCGGCAGACTCCGGGGACGGGCGGTTGGCGCGCGGGATGAGGTCGTATAGTCTGATTAATCAGATTATTGAGGGTCGGCGTTCGTCGCGCCAGTCCACCCTCGACACGAAGGCGACGGAGCCGCGCAGCAGCGACTCCAGGAAGGGGCGCTGATGCCTCACGCTCTCCCAGACCACGTGCTCGCCGACCCGGTCGGTGCGGTGCTCGCCGCCGGCGGTGGCACCACCGAGACGGTCGACCCGTCCGGTTCGATCCCGCAGCTGATCATCGCGGCGCTCGTCGGCATCGTGGTGATCATCGCGCTCATCACCTGGCTCAAGGTGCACCCCTTCATCGCGCTCACGATCGGCGCGCTCGGCGTCGGCATCGGCGCGGGCCTGGCGCCCGACAAGGCGGTCACGAGCTTCGGCGACGGCTTCGGCGCGACCATGACGAGCGTCGGCATCTTGGTCGGGCTCGGGGCGATGTTCGGCAAGATGCTCGTCGACTCGGGCGCGGCGGACCGCGTGGTGGACACCCTGGTGCGGAGGTCGTCGAAGGCGGCCCTGCCGTGGACGATGGCCCTGATCGGGGCGCTCATCGGGCTGCCGATGTTCTTCGAGGTCGGGCTCGTCCTGCTCATCCCGATCATCGTGCTGGTCGCCAAGCGGAGCGAGGTGCCGATCATGAAGATCGCCGTCCCCGCCCTGGTCGGCCTGTCGACGATGCACGCGTTCGTCCCGCCCCACCCCGGCCCGCTCGTCGCGATCTCCACCGTCGGTGCGAACCTCGGCACCACGCTCGCCTTCGGCATCGTGCTGGCGATCCCGGTGATCGTCCTGGCCGGGCCGCTCTTCGCCCGGTTCGCGGCCCGCTGGGTCGACATCCCCGTCCCCGACATGTTCGGGTCGCGTGGCGCGGTCGCCACCGCCGGCCCCGCCTCGGGGTCGGGTTCCGGGTCCGCCGCCTTCGTCGACGACCCGGCGCACCACGGTCGGGAGGCCCGGCGCGGCCCCGCCACGCAGGACACCGCATCCCTGCCCAACGGCAAGAGCGACTTCACGCGCGTCATCAGCGAGCCGCGGAGCCCCTCGTTCACCATCGCCCTCGTCGGCATCCTGCTGCCGGTGGTGCTGATGCTCGCCCAGGCGATCCGTGAGGCGACGGCGCCCGACGCGTCGGGCTCGTGGGTGAGCCTGCTCGACTTCCTCGGATCGCCGATGATCGCCATCGGCATCGCGGCGGTCTACGCGATGGTCTTCTTCGCGATCGGTGGCGGCATGGACCGCTCGGCCGTCGCCAAGTCCCTCGAGAGTGCGCTGCCCCCGATCGCCGGGGTCCTGCTCATCGTGGGCGCAGGCGGTGGGTTCAAGCAGGTCCTCATCGACACGGGCATCGGCGGCGTGATCGCCGACGCCGTCAAGGACTCCGGCATCTCGGTGCTGCTCGTCGCCTGGGTCGTCTCGGCCCTGGTGCGCGTGGCGACCGGATCGGCCACGGTCGCCACAGTGACCGCCGCCGGCATCATGGCGCCCATCGCCGCCGACCTGTCGTCGCCGATGACGTCGCTGCTCGTGCTCGCGATCGGTGCCGGCTCGGTGTTCCTGTCGCACGTCAACGACGCCGGGTTCTGGCTGGTGAAGGGGTACCTCGGCACCACGGTGGGGCAGACGTTCAAGACGTGGACGGTGCTCGAGTGCCTCATCTCGGTGTTCGGCCTGCTCGGGGTCCTGCTGGCCGGGGTGTTCATCCGATGAGTGGCGCAGTGGACGACGGTGCTGCCGCTGCTGCCGCTGCTGCCGCTGCTGCCGCTGGTGCTGCTGGTGCTGCTGGTGCCGGGGGTGCCGGTGCTGCCGGGCTGGATGCTCGTGTCCTGGTCGTGATGGGGGTGTCCGGGTCGGGCAAGTCGACCGTCGCCGCCATGGTCGCCGAGCAGGTCGGGTGGGAGTTCGCCGAGGGCGACGCGATGCACCCGCCGGCGAACGTCGACAAGATGCACGCCGGCACCCCGCTCACCGACGAGGACCGCTGGCCCTGGCTCGACGTCGTCGCCGCGTGGATCCGGGGGCACCTGGACGCCGGGACGAACGGCGTCGTCACCTGCTCGGCGCTGAAGCGCTCGTACCGCGACGTGCTGCGCGCCCCGGGCGTGGTGTTCGTGCACGTGGCCGGCGACGGGGCGCTCATCGAGCAGCGGATGTCGCAGCGTTCCGGGCACTTCATGCCGACGTCGTTGCTCAAGTCGCAGCTCGCCACGCTCGAGCCGCCGCAGCCCGACGAGGCCCACGTGACGATCGCCGCCGACCGCACCCCCGAAGCCGAGAGCGCCGAGGTCGTCGAACGGCTCGGACTGGTCACGATCCCGAGAGCCTGATCGGGCAGCGCTCGGCAGCATGGCCGCATGGCGCTCGACGACTCCCTCTCGCTCCTGACCCGCGGCTACGGGTTCGGTGCCCACCTGTGGCGCCGGACCCGGCCGGGGGCGCGTGCCGTGGGCTTCCGACTGCTCGGACGTCCGGCGCTGCTCGTGCGCGGCGCCGAGGGCGTCGGCCTGTTCTACGACGGCGACCGGACCGCGCGGCACGGGGCGATGCCGGCCATCGTGCAGCGGACCCTGTTCGGCGTCGGCTCCGTGCACAGTCTCGACGGCCCGGAGCACCACCACCGCAAGGCCACCTTCGTCGACGTCGCCTACGAGGACGAGCAGGTGCGGCGGCTCGCGCCACTGCTGACGGCCGAGTGGGCCGCCGAACGGGACTCCTGGATCGCTGGCGGCACCCGGTCGGCGTACGACGCGGCCGTCGGCGCGATCGGCCGCGCGGTCATGCGGTGGGCCGGCCTGCCGGGGACCCCGGCGGCGAAGACGCGCTGGGCGGCGAGACTCGCCCAGGTCGTCGACGGGTTCGGCGTGCCGTACTCGCCGGAGTACCTGCAGGCGGTGCTGAACCGGCACTGGTCGGACCGGCACGCCCGGCGGCTCGTCGAGGCCGTCCGCGGCGGCCGATTGATGCCCGAGCCGCACTCCGCGCTGCACGAGTGGGCGTGGCACCGCGACCGCTCCGGTGCGCTGCTGCCCGCGCGCCTGGCGGGCATCGAACTGCAGAACAGCATCCGACCGGCGATCGCGGTGGCCCGGTTCGTGGCGTTCGCGGCGAAGGAGCTGCACGACCGGCCGGAGTGGCGGGCACGGATCGCTGCCGAGAGCGCGGCGGCCGCCGACATCGATGACGGGCCGCGCGTCGACGGCCAGCACGTCGACGGTCCGCGCGTCGACGGCCCGCTCGCCGTCGCCTTCGCGCAGGAGATCCGCCGGACCGCGCCGTTCGTGCCGATGCTGCCCGCCTGGGCCACCACCGACGTCGAGCTCGACGGCGAACGGTTGCCCGCCGGCGGACGGGTGGTGCTCGACATCACCGGCACCGACACCGACGAGCGTTCCTGGGACCGCGCTGGCGAATTCGACCCGTCGCGGTTCCTCGGCGTGGACGACTTCGAGGCGATCACGACGTTCGTCCCGCACGGCGGCGCCGAGGTCGCGACGGGTCACCGGTGCCCCGGCGAGAAGGTCGCGATCGCGGCCCTCGCGGCCGCGGTGTCGGTGCTGAGCGACCCGCGCGTGACGATCCTCGACGACGGGCTGCAGGTCGACCGCCGACGGCTGCCCACCAAGCCGGCGTCTGGAGGGAAGGTCCGGGGCCGCTGCCCCTTCCACTGACCCGGCAGGTTCCGGCCCCGGTGCCCGCCGACCGGTCGCTCAGGTGAACCGGATCGGGGTGCCGACGGGCAGCGCCGCGAGCGTCTTCGTCATCTCCGCCGAGATCCGCACGCAGCCGTGCGAACTGCCCGTCGGGTCCGGGTAGTAGTGCAACGCGGTCAGGGCCGCGTTGCCGCCGTACGACGGGATGCGGGACGAGTGCGCCCCGGTCAGGATGATCGGGTTGCCCTGCGTGTACGCCACGCGGGTGTCGACGTACGCGGCTTCGACGTAGGTGGCGGTGTCGGTGGGCGTCGGGTCCTCGGGGGTGCCGAGCCGTGCGACCTCCGTCGCGGTCACCGCGCCCTTCCTCGTGACGACGGACACCGTGCTGGCGGCGACGTCGACCGTGATCATCCGGTCGGTGCGCACGATGGTGAAGTCGGCGGCCCGGGCCCACGCGAACGTCGCGCTCGGGGCGTCCGGGTCACCGCCGTCGCCGGGGGTGCGGTTGCGGGACGGCGTCGACACCAGGAGCATCCCGCCGTCCTTGCCGGGGGAACGACCCCAGATCGCCGTCGCCGCGGGCCGGTTGATCGTCGACACCAGGTGGGACAGGGTCGCCACCGGCCGGCCGCGGCTCGACGGACTCGCGTAGAGGGCGACGAGGGGCGTGCGCGGGGTCGCGATCTGCCAGGTGTCCTCGGGCTCCACGTCCCCGCCGTCGAGCAGCTGCGGCACGACGGCGTCGTGGAACGCCAACGGCAGTGCGGCCAGGGCGGCGTCGGACGGTGCGGCGGGGACGGCCGCGAGGGTCGGGGTCGGGGTCCGGGTCGGCTCCGGCGTGGGGCTCGGGGTGGGCGTCGTCGTCGCGCGCGCAGCACGGGTCGGCTCGGGCGCCGGCGACCCGACCGTCACCCCCACGACCACGGCGGCGACGGCGATCACCAGCACGCCCGCCGTCGTCGCGATCCAGGTGTTCCGTCGCATGGTGCGTTCCCCCTCGGTCGGTCGGTCCGTCAGCGTTCGGTGACGCGGCCGCCCTCGACCAGCCACTGCCGGTCGAGTCGGACGGTCTCCAGCATGCGCCGGTCGTGTGTGACGAGCAGCAGGGTTCCGTCGTAGGACTCCAGCGCCTGCTCGAGCTGTTCGATCGCCGTCAGGTCGAGGTGGTTCGTCGGTTCGTCGAGGACGAGCACGTTCACCCCGCGGGCCTGCAGCAGCGCGAGTCCGGCCCGGGTGCGCTCGCCGGGGGAGAGCGCCGAGGCCGGCCGGCCGACGTGGTCCGCCTTCAGCCCGAACTTCGCGAGCAGCGTCCGGACGTCGGCGGTCGTGTACTCGGGGACGATCGCCTCGAACGCGGCGGCGAGGGGCTGGTCGCCGGTGAACGCCGCACGGGCCTGGTCGACCTCGCCGACCGCGACGCTCGACCCCAGCGACGCGGTGCCCGTCGTCGGCGCCTGCTTGCCGAGCAGCGCCCGCAGCAGGGTGGACTTGCCGGCGCCGTTCGGACCGGTGATCCCGATCCGGTCACCGCCGTCGACCTGCAGCGAGACCGGGCCGAGGGTGAAGTCGCCCTGCGTGAACGTGGCGTCGGACAGGGTCGCGACGACCGCCGACGACCGGGGTGCACTGCCGATCGTGAACTCGAGCTGCCACTCCTTGCGCGGCTCCTCGACCTCGTCGAGCCGGGCGATGCGGGACTCCATCTGCCGGACCTTCTGCGCCTGCTTCTCGCTCGACTCCGATGCGGCACGGCGGCGGATCTTGTCGTTGTCCGGGCTCTTCTTCATGGCGTTCCGGACGCCCTGGCTCGACCACTCCCGCTGGGTCCGTGCCCGCGAGACCAGGTCGGCCTTCGTGGACGCGAACTCGTCGTACGCGTCACGCTTGTGCTGCCGGGCGATCTCGCGCTCCTCGAGGAACGAGTCGTACCCGCCGCCGAACAGCCGGTTCGACGACTGCGCCAGGTCGAGCTCGAGCACCGAGGTCACCGAGCGCGCCAGGAACTCCCGGTCGTGGCTGACGAGCACCACCCCGCCGCGCAGCCCGCGCACGAACGCCTCGAGCCGGTCGAGGCCGTCCAGGTCGAGGTCGTTGGTCGGCTCGTCGAGCAGGACGATGTCGAACCGCGAGAGCAGCAGCGCGGCGAGCCCGACGCGGGCGACCTGCCCACCGGACAGCGCCGTCATGAGGGAGTCCGGGCCGACGCCGTCCGCACCGGAGTCGCCGGTGCCGGGCTCCAGGCCGAGGTCGGCGAGCACCGCCGGGATCCGGTCGTCCAGGTCGGCGGCCCCTGCGGCGAGCCAGCGGTCGAGCGCCGCCGAGTACCGGTCGGCCGCTGCGTCGCCGGCATCGGGGTCCCCGAGCGCCGCGGCCGCTGCGTCCATCGTCACCGTGGCCTCGGCGCAGCCGGTCCGCCGCCCGATGTAGTCCGCGACGCTCTCACCCGCGATGCGCTCGTGCTCCTGGGGGAGCCACCCGACGAACGCATCCGTCGGCGCCAGGGAGACCGTGCCGGCGAGGGGCTCGTCGACCCCGGCGAGCAGCCGGAGCAGCGTCGACTTGCCGGCACCGTTCACGCCGACGACGCCGATCACGTCGCCGGGTGCCACCGTCAGGTCGAGGGAGTCGAACAGCGTGCGAGCGGCGTACCCGCCGGACAGGCCCTTGGCGACGAGCGTGGCGGTCATGCGCCCATCGTCCCACGCGGAGCGGGCACCCCACGTGCAGCAGACTGGGCCGATGGACTCCTGCGTCTTCTGTGCCGTGATCGCCGGTGAGGAACCCGCCGTATGGGTCGAACGCGAGGAGCACGCGGTGGCCTTCGCGCCGCTCGCCGGTCCAGCGCTCGCTCCCGGTCACACCCTGGTCGTGCCGGTCGAGCACACCGCCGACCTGCTCAGCGCCGGCCCCACGGCGCTCGCCGCCACCACGGCCCTGGTGCAGCGTGTCGCCCGTGCGATGAAGGGCGCCCTCGGCGCGACCGGGACCGTCGTCCTGCAGGCATCGGGCGCGGACGCCGGCCAGAGCGTGCTGCACCTGCACCTCCACGTCGTGCCCTGCTGGCCGGACGACGCGACGACGCACTGGCCGGAGCGACGATCGGCACACGTGGTCGACGGCGACCCGCACGCGCTCCTCGCCGAGATGTTCGAGTAGCCGCCCGAGCAGACCTTGCCCAGCCCGACCCGACCCTCAGCCCCGGGGCACCAACCGACCCGCACCGACCGGCAGCAGCCCGCCCCGGTACTCCAGCGCCCTCGCGCCGTCGACCGGCACCGATGCCGCCCCGAACCGCCAGACGCGGTTGTACAGGTACACCCCGATCACGGTGTCGCCGTCGTCCGGCACCGCCCACGTGCCGGTGCCCCACTGCGCCGGGTGCCCCACCCCGTCGACGGTGACGGTCGGTCGGGCGAACCAGACGAACAGGGGCTTCACGAGCCGGAGTTCGATCCGGCGCTTCGTCGTGCCGGAGGGCAGGGTGGTGTCCACCGTCGAAGGATACGGGCCACCGCCGCCTAGGCTCGGAACCGTGTTCGAACTCCACCACCTCTCCGCGCAGGAACTCTGGGACTGGATCCGCCGGGGCGAGGCGACCGCCCTCGCGGTCACCGAGCACTACCTGGCCCGCGTGGAACGCCTGGACGCCGGACTCGGCGCCTTCGTGACGGTCACCGCGGACGCGGCCCGGGCCCGAGCCGAACGCCTCGGCCACCTGGTGCCGACGTCGAGACCGTTGTGGGGCCTCCCGTCCGCCGACAAGGACCTGTACGACCGCGCCGGGGTCCCCACGCGGAGCGGTACCGCGAGCCTGCCGGAGCGGCCGGCGTCGGCCGACCATCCGCTCGTCGCCGCGCTCGACGCGGCCGGCACCGTCAGCCTCGGCAAGACGGCATCGCCGGAGTTCGGCATGTCCTCGTCGTCCGAGACCCGGTTCGGCGTGACGCGGAACCCCTACGACACCACGCGTGCGCCCGGCGGGTCGTCGAGCGGCGCGGCCGTCGCCGTGGCCGCCGGACTCGTGCCGGCCGCGGTCGGTTCGGACGGCGGCGGATCGGTGCGCATCCCCGCCGCGGCGACCGGACTCGTCGGCCTGAAGCCGAGCCGCGGGCGCGTGCCGTCGATGCCCGGCCGCTCCGGTGTCGGCGGACTGTCCGTCGCCGGGCCGCTCACGCGTTCCGTCGCCGACGCGGGCATGCTCCTCGACGCGCTCGTGGCGCCGACCGGCCTACCGGAACCGTCGCCGTACGCCCTCGTCACCCCCGACGTCGGCGAGGGGCCGTTCACCGCGGCCGCCGTCCGTGGCGAGGGACGGTTCGTCGTCGGGCTGCTCGACGGCTCACCCTGGGACGACACCGTCGACGTGGTCGTCGACCCCGCAGCCCGGGCCGCCGTCGAGACCGCCGTGCGGGTGCTCGGCGAGGTCGGGCACGGCGTCGAGGACGTCCGGATGCCCCGGGTGCCGTACGCCGACGCCTTCCGGGTGGCGTGGGAGAGCTCGGCCGCCCGCCTGCCGCAGGTGCCCGGCATCGACCTGTCGTCGCTGACCCCGCTCGTGGCGTGGCTCGTGGCGCGCGGACAGGCGCTGACCGGCACCCGGGTCCTCGACGCGATGACGACCCTCGACACCTTCTCGACGACGCTCATCGGCGCGTTCGACCGGTTCGACGCCGTGCTCACCCCGACGCTCGCGCTGACGCCGCGGCCGCTCGGCTGGTACGGCGACGACCCGGACGAGGACTTCCGCCGCCAGTGCGCCTACTCGCCGTGGACCTCGATGGCGAACGTGTCCGGGCTCCCCGCGATCACCCTGCCCGTCGGGGTCACCGAGGACGACCACCCCGACGGCGGCGGACTCCCGATGGGCGTGCAGCTCATCGGACGGCCCGGCGGCGAGCGCGTCCTGCTCGCGATCGGCGCGCAGCTCGAGCGCCGGTTGCGCTGGCAGCGGCGGCACCCGGCCGCCTGGACCGCCTGACGCCGGCGCCGGGCGCGGGCGCGCGGCGCACCGTGCGGCGTTGTCAGGCTGGTGCGGGGTTGCTTGCTCGGTGCGGCCTTGTAGGCCGGCTCCGTGCGGGCAAGCCCGCACCGGGTGGCGGGGCGCGAACGGTGCGGTTTCGTGCGTGTGGGGCGGCGTTGCTTGCTCGGTGCGGCCGTGTAGGCCGGCTCCGTGCGGGCAAGCCCGCACGGAGTGGCGGTGCGCGCACGGTGCGGTGGTCTCGTGTGCGTTTGGTCTGGAGGCGCGGGGCGGGCCGGTGCCGTGCCTCCTGTCCGGTGCACGGTGCGGTTTCGTGCGTGTGGTGCGGGGTTGCTTGCTCGGTGCGGCCGTGTAGGCCGGTTCCGTGCGGGCAAGCCCGCACGGAGTGGCGGTGCGCGCACGGTGCGGTGGTCTCGTGTGCGTCTGGTCTGGAGGCGCGGGGCGGGCCGGTGCCGTGCCTCCTGTCTGGTGCACGGTGCGGTTTCGTGCGTGTGGTGCGGGGTTGCTTGCTCGGTGCGGCCTTGTAGGCCGGTTCCGTGCGGGCAAACTCGCACCAAGTGGCGGGGCGCGCACGGTGCGCCGCCGCCCGCCGCCCGCCGCCCGCCC
>NZ_JAHEWS010000037.1:0-23509 GCF_018598405.1 Curtobacterium flaccumfaciens
GCGCCCGACCCTCGGGCACGCCGCCGCCCACACCCCCGGCAGACTGTCGGTCCCGACCCCGTAAGATCGACGACATGGCTTCGACGACCGCGCGCGGGCGAGCGAAGCGGCAGGGGCGCCAGAAGACCGACGCCGAAGGCCGCATGTCGCTCGGGCAGCACCTCATCGAGCTGCGCAACCGTCTCTTCCGCGCAGTCGTGGCGATCGTCGTCGGCGCGATCGGTGGATGGTTCCTGACCCCGTGGGTGCTCGACTCGCTCCGGGCGCCGGTGACCCAGCTCGCGAAGGTCGGCGGTCACACGGCCGAACTGAACTTCCCGATGATCACCGGGGCGTTCGACCTCAAGCTGCAGATCGCCATCACCATCGGCGTCGTCATCGCGAGTCCCGTCTGGCTCTACCAGATCTGGGCGTTCATCGTGCCGGCACTCGTCCGGCGCGAGCGGCAGTACGTCTGGGGCTTTCTCGGCACCGCGATCCCGCTGTTCTTCGCCGGCTGCTACTTCGGCTGGTACATCCTGCCGCACGTGGTCGGCATCCTCGGCAGCTTCGTCTCCAGCCAGGACACCTCGATCGTCGACGCGAAGGCCTACTACGACTTCGTCATCAAGCTCATCGTCGCGGTGGGCATCGCGTTCGTGCTGCCGGTGTTCATCGTGCTGCTGAACTTCGTCGGCGTGCTCTCCGCCGCGGCGATCATCAAGAGCTGGCGCGTCGCGATCCTCTGCATCCTGGTGTTCTGCGCCATCGTCACCCCGAGCGCCGACGTCATCTCGATGTTCCTGCTGGCGATCCCGATGACCGTGCTGTACATCGCGGCCTGCTTCGTCGCCTGGATCCACGACCGCCGTCTCGCCAAGCGCCAGGCGAAGCTCGACGAGGAGTACGGCCTGTGAGCGGGACGAGCGCGGCAGAGCGGTTCGCCGCGGCCAAGGCCCGCAACCGGTCCCGCAACCTCGAACTCTTCCGTGCCGACCTGCGCTTCGACCTCGATCCGTTCCAGTTCGCCGCCTGCGACTCGCTCGACCAGGGCCGCAGCGTCCTGGTCGCCGCCCCGACCGGTGCCGGCAAGACGATCGTGGCCGAGTTCGCGATCTGGCTGGCCATGCGACAGCCGACCGCGAAGGTGTTCTACACGACGCCGATGAAGGCGCTGAGCAACCAGAAGTACGCCGAACTCGTCGACGTCTACGGCGAGTCCGAGGTCGGACTGCTCACCGGCGACACCAACGTGAACCCCCGCGCGCGGGTCGTCGTGATGACGACCGAGGTGCTGCGGAACATGATCTACGCGGACTCCGACCTGCTCGACGACCTCGCCTGGGTCGTCCTCGACGAGGTGCACTACCTCGCCGACCGGTTCCGCGGCGCCGTGTGGGAAGAGGTGATCCTGCACCTCCCGACCGAGGTCCGCCTGGTCTCGCTCAGCGCCACCGTGTCCAACGCGGAAGAGTTCGGCGACTGGCTGCAGACCGTCCGCGGCGACACCGACGTCATCGTCTCCGAAGACCGCCCGGTCCCGCTCGAACAGCACGTCCTGGTCGGCTCGAAGATGGTCGACCTGTTCGACTCGAGCGGTGCAGCGGCCACGAACCGCGTGAACCCCGAGTTGCTCCGCATGGTCGGTGGTGGCTCCCGCAGTGAGCGGAACGGTGGCGGACACCGCGGCCGTCGCGGTCGTGGTGGCTACCCGGAACGCCGCGGGCCGCGCACCGAGAAGGTGCACCGCGAGAAGATCGCGCACATGCTCGACGAGCGGATGCTGCTGCCCGCGATCTTCTTCGTGTTCAGCCGCAACGGCTGCGACCAGGGCGTCCGCAACGTCCTGCGCTCGGGCCTGTCCCTGACGACCGTGCAGGAGCGCAACGAGATCCGCGAGACGGCGGAGTACCACTGTCGCACCCTGCTCGACGAAGACCTCGCCGTCCTGGGGTACTGGGAGTGGCTCGAGGGCCTCGAGCGCGGTGTCGCGGCACACCACGCCGGCCTGCTCCCCGCCTTCAAAGAGGTGGTGGAGAACCTCTTCCAGCGCAAGCTCCTGAAGGTCGTGTTCGCCACCGAGACGCTGGCGCTCGGCGTGAACATGCCGGCGCGCACCGTCGTGCTCGAGAAGCTCGAGAAGTTCAACGGTGAAGCCCGTGTGCCGATCACCCCGGGGGAGTACACGCAGCTCACCGGCCGTGCGGGTCGTCGTGGCATCGACATCGAGGGACACTCGGTCATCCAGTGGACCGACGGGCTCGACCCGCAGGCGGTCGCCTCGCTGGCCAGCCGTCGCACGTACCCGCTCAACTCGTCGTTCAAGCCCACGTACAACATGGCCGTCAACCTCATCGACCAGTTCGGCCGGCAGCGCACGCGCGAGGTCCTCGAGACCTCGTTCGCCCAGTTCCAGGCCGACCGGTCCGTGGTCGACCTCGCCCGCAAGGTCCGCTCGCAGCAGGAAGCGCTCGACGGGTACCGCGAGGCGATGCAGTGCCACCTCGGCGACTTCACCGAGTACTCGGCGCTCCGCCGTGAGCTCTCCGACCTCGAGCGGACGAACGTGCCCGGCGGTCGCGAGGCCTCGCACGGTGCCCGCCAGGAGCGCCAGGCCGCGATCACGGCGGTCCGCCGCCAGCTGCAGCGCCACCCCTGCCACGCCTGCCCGGAACGCGAGGCCCACGCCCGGTGGTCCGAGCGCTGGTGGAAGCTCAAGCGCGCCAACGACAAGCTCGTCCAGCAGATCCGGTCACGCACTGGTGCCGTCGCCACGACCTTCGACCGTGTCACCGAGGTCCTGATCGAGCTCGGCTACCTGGTCGATTCCGGTGACGGTGAAGCCACCGTGGCGGCCGGCGGCCGTCGGTTGCAGCGCATCTACGGCGACCGCGACCTGCTCGTGGCCGAGTGCCTCGAGGCCGGGGTCTGGAAGGACCTCACCCCGGCGCAGCTCGCAGCCATGGCCGCGACGATCATCTACCAGCCACGACGCGAGGACGCGCCCGGCACGGAGCACGCGCTGCCCCGTGGTGCATTCCGTCCCGCGCTCGACGAGACCCTGAACATCTGGTCGCGCCTCGACGACATCGAGCGTGCCGCGCGCCTGGCCGGATCGCAGCCGCCCACCCCCGCGATGGCGGTCGGCATGTTCCGCTGGGCCTCGGGCTCGGCGCTCGACGACGTGCTCCGCACCCTCGACCTGCCGGCCGGCGACTTCGTGCGCTGGTCGAAGCAGGTCATCGACCTCCTCGACCAGATCCGGAACGCCGGCGACGACGACCTCGCCCAGACCGCGCGACGCGCGACCGACGCGGTGCGCCGCGGCATCGTCGCCTACGCGGCGGTCTGACGGGAGGCACGGTGCGGGTTCCGGAGACGGGTGTGCGCGGGCTACCCGCGCGCGTCGGCGGCGGAGCGGTCGCGTCCGGCCCGTTCGCCGCGTTGCCGCTGGGCACCGCCCTGCCGCTGGCCGTCATCGGCGGGATCCTCTTCGCCCTCGCGTTCCCGTCGCCCGGGTGGTGGTTCCTCGCCTACCCCGCCCTCGCCTGCATGCTGCTCGCCGTGATGGGCCAGCGCGCCCGGCGGGCCGCGTGGATCGGCTACCTCGCCGGCGCTGCCTTCTGGATCCCGGCCATCTCGTGGGCCGGCCGCTACCTGGGCCCGGTCCCGTGGTTCGCGCTCGCGCTGTTGGAGGCCGCCTTCTTCGCACTCGGCAGTGTCGCCATCGCACTCGCGTACCGGTGGGTCGCGCGCGTGGTGCCGTCGACCGCCGGACGTGTGTGGGGCCTCCCGGCCGTCGTCGCCGCACTGTGGACCGGACGCGAGTGGTTCTCGGGGAGCTGGCCGTACGGTGGGTTCGCCTGGGGGCGGGTCGGGCTGTCCCAGTCCCAGGGGCCCTTCACGCACCTGGCGGCGTACGTCGGCGTGCTCGGCCTGTCGTTCGTCGTCGTGTACTGCGTCGCCGTCGTGGTGTCGCTCGCGCTCGTGGCGCCCCGCGTGCCGGGCGCCACGCTGCGGCTGCCCGTGCGGGTGGCGACGGCAGGCCTGCTGGTCGCGGCGGTCCTGGCCGTGCCGGCCTGGCCGACGGCGACGGACGGCACCATCCGGGTCGAGTCGGTCCAGGGCAACGGTCCGGCCGGCTACTTCGACCGTGCACAGCCCGGCGACGTCCTCGCGGCGCAGGTCTCGGCGACCGACGTCGACGCGAAGGGTGTCGACCTGGTCGTCTGGCCGGAGGCCGCGGCCGAGTACGATCCGCGGCAGCAGCCCGTCATCGCGTCGGCGCTCGACTCGGTGGTCGATTCGGTCGACGCCCCGATCGTCGCCGGCGCCATCACGCAGACGTCGTCGGGCGTGCTGCACAACACCTCGTTCGTGTGGACCGCGGACGGCTGGCAGTCCTCCTACGACAAGAAGCGGCCCGTGCCGTTCGGCGAGTACGTGCCCGATCGCTGGTTCTTCTCCAAGCTCGCACCGTCGCTGATCGGCCTGCTGCAGCGCGACTACACGCCCGGGACGAAGCCGAACGTGCTGTCGGTCGCCGGAGTCCGGGCCGGCATCTCGATCTGCTTCGACATCGTCGACGACGGGCTGACCGCCGACATGGTGCGCGGGGGAGCGCAGGTGATCCTCGCGCAGACCAACAACGCCGACTTCTCGGGCACGGACGAGAACCTGCAGCAGCTCGAGATCGCGCGCATGCGGGCCATCGAGACCGGACGCTCGCTCGTCAACATCTCGACCGTCGGGGCGTCGCAGGTCATCGACCCCAGCGGCCGCACGATCGACCGGGTGCCGGAGTACACCGCGACCTCCATGGTGACCGACGTGCCGCTCGGCACCACCACCACGCCGGCGTCGATCCTGTCCGGTTCGATCACCCTCCTGCTTTGCCTCGGCGGGCTCCTCGTGCTCCTCGCCTGCGCGCCCTGGGGTCGCCGCTCCCGCTCCTGATCCTGGTCGCCGCGCCCAGCCACTGGGAACGGACTGTGAATGCGCCGGTACGGGATTGATGGGGCGTGGGACAGTGTTGTGGAGGGCAGACGAGCGAGAGGAGCACACACATGGCTGATCGGAGTCTCCGCGGCATGCGGCTCGGGAGTCAGAGTCTCCAGAGCGAAGAGGGCGTCGAGCTCTCGGATCGCAAGCGCGCGGTCTACCAGACGGAGTCGGGTGAGACGTTCGACATCGTCTTCTCGGCCGACGCCGACGTTCCCCAGACCTGGTCGGAGCCGCGCTCCGGCCGCGAGGGCCGACTGCTCGGCGACGACGGGATCCCCGTCGAGGTCGCCGAGGAGGACGTCAAGGCCCCCCGCACCCACTGGGACATGCTGCTCGAGCGCCGTTCGCGCGAGGAACTCGAGGAGCTGCTCGAGGAGCGCCTGCAGGTCCTCCGCGCACGACGCGGCGCCTGACACCACCGACTGACGCAACGACGACGCCCGCCCCGGAACCGGGGCGGGCGTCGTCGTTCGCGGTGTGGCGGCTCAGCGGCGTCCGGAGCCGTCGCTCGTGCGGTGCCCCGACGCTTGGTCGTTCGGGCTCTGCGCGGCGTCGTCGACCTGCTCGGCGGTGGCGTCGTCGGCGGCCGCGATGTGCTCGTCGACACTGCGGTTCGACTCGGCGAGGCGTGCGTCGAGGTCGGACTCGGGGACGATGTCCGCGGCGGTGGCGTCGGCGCGCGGCATGGTGGTGCCAGCCGACCCGGCTGCTGCGGTGTTCGCCAGGCTCTCGTTCGCGAGCTTCGAGATGCGGGACAGGAAGTCGGTGCCACCGGCAGCACCACCGACCGGTCCGGCGCCGCCGCCACCGCGGCTGGCGCTGAAGCCCTTCGCGATGCCGGAGAGGGCCTCGGTGAACTCACTCGGGATCATCCAGAGCTTGTTCGAGGTGCCCTCGGCGATCTTCGGCAGGGTCTGCAGGTACTGGTAGGACAGGAGCTTCTCGTCCGGGTCACCCGTGTGGATGGCCTCGAACACCGTCGCGATGGCCTGGGCTTCACCCTCGGCACGGAGGACCTGCGCCTTGGCGTCACCCTCGGCCGCGAGGATGGCTGCCTGCCGCTGGCCCTCGGCCTCGAGGATCTGGGACTGCTTGGTGCCCTCGGCCTGGAGGATCGCGGCACGTCGGCTGCGCTCGGCGCGGAGCTGCTGCTCCATGGCGTCCTGGATGGACACGGGCGGCTCGATCGCCTTGAGCTCGACCCGGCCGACGCGGATGCCCCACTTGCCGGTCGCCTCGTCGAGGACGACGCGGAGCTGGCCGTTGATGTTGTCGCGGCTGGTCAGGGCCTCTTCGAGGTTCAGCCCACCGACGACGTTGCGGAGCGTGGTCGTGGTGAGCTGCTCGACGGCGCCGAGGTAGTTCGCGATCTCGTAGGTCGCGGCACGGGCGTCGGTCACCTGGAAGTAGACGACGGTGTCGATCGACACCACCAGGTTGTCCTCGGTGATCACGGGCTGCGGCGGGAACGAGACGACCTGCTCACGCATGTCGAGCAGCGGCCGCAGACGGTCGATGAACGGCACCAGGAGGTTCAGGCCCGGGTTGAGGGTCTTGTGGTACTTGCCGAGTCGTTCGACGACGCCCGCCGTGGCCTGCGGGACGATCCGGATCGCCTTCGACAGGACGACGATCACGAAGATGACGACGACGAGGATGAGGACGAGCAGTGCGATCGTCCCTGGGGAGAGGTTCACGAGGTGGCCCTTTCTGCGAGGCGCACGACCGCGGTCGACCCCTCGATCGACTCGACGACCACGGGGGTCCCGAGTGGCGGTGTGCGGTCGACGGAACCCGCGGCGAACCGCGCGCTCCAGGTCTCGCCGTTGGCCAGGCGCACCTGGCCGGGACTGGAGGAGGTGAAGGCGACCGCGACGATGCCGGGGAGCCCGATGAGGCCCTCGACGTTGGTGCGGTGCGGGTCGGCACCACGGCCGAGCGCCACGAGCAGGCGCGGTCGGACGAGGGAGAGCAGCACGAGGGCGGCCACCGCGGCGACGATGGCGGACAGCCACCACGGAGCACCGAGCAGCGCGGCGATCAACCCGCCGGCGGCACCCGCGGCGAGCATGATGAAGATGAAGTCGAGGGTGAAGATCTCGACCACGCCCAGGAGCAACACCAGGCCGATCCAGACGATGCTCTGGATCCAATCGATTCCGTTCACGCGATCTCCCTCCCTCGGTCGCGCGCGGCGGCTCGCTGCGTCGCGACAGCCGGTACAACTCCGTTCAACATATCAAGGACGTCCGACGTCCGTGCAGCGGATTGGTAGGCTCGGTGCGCCCGACCGGCCGGAACCAGACCTGGAGAACACGACTGTGAGCAACCCCCTCGCCCCCGGATCCCTCACCGACAAGCGCGCCGTCGTCACCGGTTCGTCCCGTGGCATCGGCGCCGACACCGTCGGGTACCTGGCCGAGGCCGGCGCGAAGGTCGTCGTGAACTACCGCAACAAGGCCAAGCGCGCGGAGCAGATCGCCGAGAAGGTCGTCGAGGCCGGTGGGTCCGCCCTGGCCGTCGGTGCCGACCTGACCGACCACGACTCCGTGCAGGCCCTCGTGGACACCGTCGTGCGTGAGTGGGGCGGCATCGACCTCCTCGTGCTCAACGCCTCCGGCGGCATGGAGTCCGGCGTCGGCGAGGACTACGCACTCCGCCTGAACCGTGACGCCCAGGTCGACATGCTCCAGACCGCCGTGCCGCACATGCCGGCCGGGTCCCGCGTGGTGTTCGTCACGAGCCACCAGGCGCACTTCGTCGAGACCGCCGAGACGATGGACGAGTACGTCCCGGTCGCCAAGAGCAAGCGCGCCGGCGAGCTCGCCCTCCGTGAACTCATCCCGCAGCTCGAGGCCGCCGGCATCGAGTTCGTGGTCGTCTCCGGCGACATGATCGAGGGCACGATCACCGCGACGCTGCTGAACCGCCTGAACCCCGGCGCGATCGAGGGTCGTCGGCAGGAGGTCGGCAAGCTCTACAGCGTGTCCGAGTTCGCGGCCGAGATCGCCCTCGCCGCCGTCGAGCCGATCCCCGCCGACCACACCAAGCTCGTCGGCGACGTCAGCGGTTTCGTCGGCTGACGTCGTTCACGTGACCGCCAAGCCCGGCCTGCGCCGCACCTCCCGCATCCTGCTGCTCGACCCCGAGGGCCGCGTGTTCCTGATGGACACGAAGTCGCCCTCGTCGGACGGTGCCCACCGCTGGATCACGCCGGGTGGTGGGGTCGACCCGGGGGAGTCGCACCGCGACGCCGCCGTCCGCGAACTGCGCGAGGAGACCGGGATCGTCATCGACGATCCGGGCGAGCCGGTCTGGTCGTGGGACTTCACGGTCGAGTGGGACCTCGCCGACCACGACCGCGGGCACGCCGAGTTCTACGTCGTCCGCACACCCGGATTCGAGCTGTCCGACGCCGAGTGGACCGACGACGAACGCGTCGACATCCTCGCCTCGCGCTGGTGGACGGCCGACGAACTCGACGTGACCGACGAGGAGTTCGAACCCGCCGAGCTGCCGGACCTGGTGCGCCGGCACGGCGTCTGAGCACCGCACCACGGCCTGACGGCCGGCCCAGCACTGGACGGGAGGCCCGTGGCGGCCCCGCCACGGGCCTCCCGTCGGTACGCTGACCCGCATGCACACCGATCCGGTCGACGACGACCCCACCGGCGCCGACGCGCACCCTGCCGACCGGCACGATCGGATCCGCGTGCGCGGAGCGCGCGCGAACAACCTGCGCGACGTCGACGTCGACCTGCCGAAGCGGCGGTTGACGGTGTTCACGGGCGTCTCCGGATCCGGCAAGAGCTCGCTCGTCTTCGGGACCGTCGCCGCTGAGTCGCAGCGCATGATCAACGAGACCTACAGCGCTTTCGTACAGGGGTTCATGCCCTCGCTCGCGCGTCCGGACGTCGACCTGCTCGACGGCCTGACCACGGCGATCGTCGTCGACCAGGAGCGCATCGGGGCAGACCCGCGCTCCACCGTCGGCACCGCGACGGACGCGAACGCGATGCTGCGCGTGCTGTTCAGCCGACTCGGCCAGCCGCACATCGGGGGACCGAACGCGTTCTCGTTCAACCTGGCCACGGTGACCGCCGGGGGAGCGATCACGGTGCAGAAGGGGAAGGACGCGAAGGCCGAGAAGGTCTCGTACACGCGGCTCGGCGGCATGTGTGCCGACTGCGAGGGTCGGGGGTTGGTGAACGACATCGACCTGACGCAGCTGTTCGACGAGACCAAGTCGCTCGGGGACGGCGCGCTGACGATCCCCGGGTACGGCACCGACGGGTGGAACGTACGCCTGTACGCGGAGTCGGGGTACTTCGACCGGGACACCCCGATCCGGGACTTCACCGAGCAGGAGCGGCAGGACTTCCTGTACCGCGAGCCGACGAAGCAGAAGATCGCCGGCATCAACATGACGTACGAGGGCCTCGTGCACCGGGTCCGCCGATCGTTCCTGCAGAAGGACCGCGAGGCGATGCAGCCGCACATCCGGGCCTTCGTCGACCGCGCGGTGACCTTCACGACGTGTCCGGCCTGCGAGGGGACCCGGCTCAACGACACCGCCCGGTCGTCCAAGATCGCGGACCGCAGCATCGCCGACGTCTGCGCGATGCAGATCACCGACGTCGTCACCTGGCTGCGGGCCCTGGACGACCCCGGTGTCGGGCCCCTGCTGGAGGGCCTGCGCGACCTGCTCGAGTCGTTCGTCGAGATCGGACTCGGCTACCTCTCGCTCGACCGCCCGACCGGCACGTTGTCCGGGGGAGAGGGGCAGCGCGTGAAGATGGTGAAGCACCTCGGCTCCTCGCTCAGTGACGTGACGTACGTGTTCGACGAGCCGAGCACCGGGCTGCACCCGCACGACATCGAGCGGATGAACCAGCTGCTCGTCCGACTGCGGGACAAGGGCAACACCGTGCTCGTCGTCGAGCACAAGCCGGAGGTCATCGCGATCGCCGACCACGTCGTCGACCTCGGTCCCGGTGCCGGATCGGGCGGTGGGACGCTCTGCTACCAGGGCCCCGTCGACGGGCTCCGCGCCAGTGGCACCGTCACCGGTCGGCACCTGGACGACCGGGTCTCGGTGAAGCCCGCGGTCCGTCGGCCGGACGGGGTGATCGGGATCCGCGGTGCCTCGGCCCACAACCTGCACGACGTCGACGTCGACGTGCCGACCGGGGTGCTCACGGTCGTCACCGGGGTCGCCGGATCCGGCAAGAGCACGCTCATCCACGGGTCGCTCGCTCGGCGGGACGGTGTGGTCGCCATCGACCAGAGCGGGATCCGAGGATCGCGGCGGAGCAACCCGGCGACCTACACCGGCCTGCTCGAACCGATCCGCAAGGCGTTCGCCAAGGCCAACGGCGTCAAGCCCGCGTTGTTCAGCGCCAACTCGGAGGGCGCCTGCCCGGCCTGCAACGGCGCGGGCGTCGTCTACACCGACCTCGGCATGATGGCCGGCGTCGCGAGCCCCTGCGTCGAGTGCGACGGCAAGCGGTTCGACCAGTCCGTGCTCGGGTACCACCTGGGCGGCAAGGACATCAGCGAGGTGCTCGGGATGTCCGTCGCCGATGCACTGGCGTTCTTCGCGTCGGGGGAGTCCGCACTCCCGGCAGCGCACACGATCCTGGCGCGGCTCGCCGACGTCGGACTCGGGTACCTGACCATCGGTCAGCCGTTGACCACGCTGTCCGGGGGCGAACGGCAGCGACTGAAGCTGGCGACGCACCTCGGGGACCGCGGTGGCGTCGTGGTGCTCGACGAGCCGACCACGGGCCTGCACCTGGCCGACGTCGACCAGTTGCTCGGGCTGCTCGACCGGCTCGTCGACGCCGGGCGGACGGTCGTCGTGATCGAACACCACCAGGCCGTGATGGCGCACGCCGACTGGATCATCGACCTCGGTCCCGGCGCCGGGCACGACGGCGGACGCATCGTGTTCGAGGGGACGCCCGCCGAACTGGTGGCTGCACGCTCGACGGTGACGGGGGAGCACCTGGCGGCGTACGTCGGGGCCTGAGGTGGGGAACAGACTCGCGTCGCGAATCTGGGCATCAGCCGTGTGCACCGACTAGCGTTCCGAATGACGCTCACGATCGGCTACCCGGCCTGGATCGGCGTCCTGACCAGAAGGAGCTCCACCATGTCCAACCCCGGCAACGCACCCGCGACCAACAGCGGCAACGGAATCGCCGTCGGCTCGCTCGTCCTCGGCATCGTCGGCGTCGTCTTTGCGTTCCTGTTCTCGATCGTCGGGCTCATCGCCGGCATCATCGGCCTGGTACTCGGCTTCATCGCGCGTCGTCGCGCAGTGGGCAGCCGCGGGATGGTCCTCGCCGGGATCGTGCTCAGCGTCATCGCCATCGTCGTGGCGATCATCTTCATGATCATCGGTGCGGTCGTCGCGACGCAGATGCTCAACAACTGACGCTGATCGCCGCAAGGCGGAGGGCGCGTGGCTGAGTCGCCACGCGCCCTCTGTCCGTCTCCGGGGTCGCTGGCACGGGTCCAGGATCCCGGGCGTACCGTCCGACGCATGAGCTACAGCCAGCCTGACCCAGCCGAAGAGACCACCCAGAGCGAGTCGCCGGAGCAGCCCGACACCGACCAGGACACCCTGGAGGAACAAGGCGGCGAGCCGGCGGCGCTCGAGATCGACGCCGACGACGTCCCGACGAAGCCCGCCAACTGACGCCGTCGTCACCCGGCGAGCAGAAAAGGTCAAGTCCGTACTCCGGACTCGACCTTTTCTGCTCACTCAGCGCTCGACCCGTGCGGTCGCCGGTGCGCCGATAATGCATATTATGTCAACTCAGCCGTCGGGACCGCGCCCGCTCGGCTGATGTGACGCTCGGCCCCGCATCCCTAGCGTTGACGCGTGCACGTTCACCGACACGACCAGCGCCGCTCCCGCACGGTGACGATCCGACTCCTCTTCGCCGTCGTGTCGTCCGCCGTCCTCGTCCTGGTCGGTGCGCCGCCCGCCTCGGCGCACGTGGCGCTGATCTCGAGCGACCCGACCGACGGCGCCACGGTCGCCGCTGACCTTGAGCGAGTGACGCTCACCTTCACCGAGGCTCCGCTGATCGGGCTCGAAGCCGGACTCCGCATCGAGGTGCGTGACCACGACGGGACGGACGAGTCCACCGGAGCGGTGACCGTCGAGGGCCCTTCGATGTCGAAGGCGGTGTCGCTCTCCCCCGGTCCGCACACCGTCGTCTGGCGGTACGTCTCCCCCGACGGTCATCCGATCGAGGGGCAGTACGCGTTCTCGGTGGAACCGGCCGCCTCTCCGACCGTTCCGCCCACGACGACGAGCCCGACGACCGCACCCACGCCGTCCTCGGAACCCACGGCAGCTGCAGTCGCATCGAGCGCCGGCACCCACACCCACGGGCACGGCGGTCCGTCGCTCCTGTTCGGGGTCGTCGGCCTTGTGGCCGTGCTGATCATCGGCGCGGTCGTCGTGCGCATCCGCCGGCGTGCGGACGCTCGGCCCCAGGACTGATCGGGACGCCCGACCTCAGAGCACCGCGACGGTCATGCCCGACGAAGTCGCCGGCCGGTCCATCGCGACGAGCGCCTCGGGCAGGTCGTCGAAGCCGATGGTGCGGCCGATCGTCTCCTCGGGTCGGAGTCGCCCGCTGACGACGGCCTCGAGCATCGCGCCGTACTCCCCGACCGCTGCGCCGTGGCTGCCGAGCAGTTCGAGTTCGTCGGCGATCACCCGACCCATCGGGATCGCCGGCGTCGCTTCGTCGTCGAGCAGCAGCCCGACCTGCACGTGCCGTCCGCGTGGGCGCAGGGACGCGACAGCCGCGACCGAGGTTGCTCGACTGCCGTACGCATCGACCGAGACGTGTGCTCCCCCGCCCGTGCGGGCGCGGACCGTGGTCAGGGCATCGGCGTCCATCAGGACGGTGTCGGCACCGAGCGCTGCGGCGCGTTCGAGTGCGGCCGCGGAGACGTCGACGGCGACCACGTGCGCGCCGGCGGCCACGGCGACCATGACCGCGGAGAGCCCGACTCCCCCGCAGCCGTAGACCACGACCCACTCCCCGGCGGCCACCCGGCCCCGCGCGTGCAGGGCGTGGAAGGCGGTACCGAACCGGCAGCCCAGTGCCGCTGCCGCCGCGAAGCCGACGGTGTCGGGCAGCGCGACGAGGTTCAGGTCGGCGTGCGGGACGACCAGTGACTCCGCGTACGAGCCCTGCAGGTCGAAGCCGGGCTGCTGCTGGGCGGTGCACACCTGGGTGGCCCCGTCGAGACACTCGGCGCAGGTGCCGCAGGCGAACACGAACGGGGCCGTGACCCGGTCGCCCACGGCGAAGCGCTGCACGTCCACGCCGATCGACGCGACGACGCCGGCGAACTCGTGGCCCGGCACGTGCGGCAGCCGGACGGAGTCGTCGTGGCCCTTCCACGCGTGCCAGTCACTGCGGCAGACACCGGTGGCGGCGACGCGGACGACGACACCGTGGTCCGGCGCGACGGGTTCCGGCAGGTCGACGATCGAGGGGACGGAACCGAACTGGGTGTACTGCACGGCGCGCATGCGGCAATCCTGACAGACGACCCAGGCCCGTACGCCGGCGCCGCACCCACGCGACCAGCGACCCGACGCGACCCGTACGTCGGGGTCCCCACGGGCCTCCAGACCGACGGCGACCGAACACGCGAGCGGTCCACCGCGACCCGATCGGCCGTTGCGCCGGAGGCGCGCCCGCCGGTTGACTCGTCGTGTGACTGATCTGCGCTTCTCCGCCGACCCCGCCGACCTCGACGTCGACCGTGTCCACCGCTGGCTCAGCGAGGAGTCCTACTGGGCCCGCGGGCGCGACCGTGCGACGCAGGAGGCGATCATCGCGGGCTCACGGAACTTCGGCGTGTACGACGCGACGACCGGCGAGCAGCTCGGGTACGCACGAGTGGTCACCGACGGGGTCACGTTCGGGTGGCTCTCCGACGTGTTCGTGGACCCCGATGCCCGCGGCCGGGGTGTCGGGGTCGCCCTCGTGCGCGGCGTGACCGAGGCGGTCGAGGCGCTCGGCCTGAAGCGCTTCGCCCTGTTCACCGCGGATGCCCACGGGCTGTACGAGCGGTTCGGGTTCCGCCGGCTGAACGAGGTCGACCCCGACCCGGACGGCTGGATGCTCCGCCCAGGGCCGGGGTTCGGCGCCGACGTGCACGACTGACGGAGCGCGACCGTCCCGTGCATCCAGTGAGCGGGAGACGCGCCGTCAGTACTCGATGCGCCCGGCGCGGTTGTGGAACTCGCCCGTCGGCCCGTCCGTGCCGATCGTCGCGAGCATGACCGTGGCGTCGGTGCCCTCGGTGATCGTCTGGTGTCCACCGAAGCCGTTGAACTCCGTCGCGGTGTAGCCCGGGTCGCTCGCGTTCACCCGGAAGCCGGGCAGGTTCTTCGCGTACTGCACGGTCAACGCGATCACGGCCGCCTTCGACGCCGCGTACGGCACCGCCGGGACCCCGTACTCGTCGTGCCCCGGCGTCGTCAGCCAGCGCGGGAACCCCACCCCCGACGAGACGTTCACGATGACGGGTGCTGCCGAGCGTCGCAGCAGGGGCAGCGCGGCCTGGGTCACCCGGACGATGCCGGTGACGTTGGTGTCGAGCACGGTCGCCATCGCGCTCGCGTCGAGGTCGTCGACCCCGAACGAGGTGCCGAGGATCCCGGCGTTGTTCACGAGGACGTCGAGCTCGGGGATCGTCGCGATCGCCGCGTCGATGCTTGCCTGGTCGGTGACGTCCAGCTGCACGACGTGGGCGCCGAGTGCGCGGGCGTCGTCGCCGCCGGCCGGGTCGCGCATGCCGGCGTACACGGTGTGGCCGGCCTCGAGCAGGCGGCGGGCGGTCTCGAGTCCGAGGCTGCGGTTGGCCCCGGTGATCAGTGTCGTTGTCATGCCGCCAGCCTGCCCCCGCCGACCCGGCTCCCCCAGGCACGGTGCGACGGTGGGACCGGCAGTACCAGGACGGACAGGAGGCGCGGGGCGATGATGGTGGACATGAGCGAGTTCGCGAACGTGTTGCGTTCCTGGCGTGACCGGGTGCGTCCCGAGGCGGTCGGCCTGCCGGCCGGTCCCGGCCGACGGACCCCGGGCCTCCGCCGTGAGGAGCTCGCCGCCCTCGCGGGCGTGAGCGTCGACTACGTCGTCCGCCTCGAGCAGGGCCGGGCGACGAACCCGTCGCCGCAGCTGCTCGCCGCCCTCGCGACCGCGCTCCGGCTGTCGTCCGAGGAGCGGGACCACCTCTGCCGGGTCGCCGGCGTCGCCCCGCCGTCGCGTCAGGTGGTGCCGCGGCACATCACGCCGGGCGTTCAGCGGCTGGTGGACCGGCTCGGCGACGTCCCACTCGCGGTGTTCACGGCGACCCACGACATCGTGCTCTGGAACGAGCTGTGGGCCGCGGTGAACGGCGATCCGTCGCGGTACGTCGGGCTCGAGCGCAACCTGGTCTGGCGGCACTTCATGCAGGAGCGCGACGGGGTGGACTGGGACGACGAGCACCAGGAGGAGTTCTCGAGCGACCTCGTCGCCGATCTGCGCCAGGCCTACGGCCGCTACCCGGCCGACCGCGACCTGGCCGAACTCGTGGACCGCCTGCTCGGTGGGTCCCCCGAGTTCGCGCGGCGCTGGGAGACCGGTCGGATCGCCGAGCACCGCGCGAGTCGCAAGGTGGTGCACACCCCGATCGGGCCGGTGGAGATCGACTGTGACGTGCTGACCGTCCCCGGCGGTGACCTGCGGATCGTCGTCTACACGGTCGTGCCGGGCTCCGAGGACGCCGCGAAGCTCGACCTGCTCCGCGTCACCGGCCTGCAGGAGCTCACGCCGCGGTGAACACCAGCGACGCGTTCTGACCGCCGAACCCGAACGAGTTGTTCAGCGCCGCACGGAGGGGTGCCGTCCGCGCGGCGCCGGACACCACGTCGAGGTCGACCGCCGGGTCCTGCCGCTCGAGGTTCAGCGTCGGCGGGACGGTCCCGGTCTCCAACGCGCGGAGGGTCAGGATCGCCTCGACCGCACCGGCTGCACCGAACATGTGCCCGATCGCGCTCTTCGGTGCGGTGACGAGGGCACCGGTCCCCACGGCCCGGCTGATCGCGGCCGCTTCGCCGACGTCGCCCACGGGGGTGCCGGTGGCGTGGGCGTTGACGTGGTCGACGTCGGCTCCGGAGAGACCGGCCATCCGGATCGCGGCGCGCATCGCCCGCTCCTGCTCACTGCCGTCACCGAGCGGAGCCGTGATGTGGTGCGCATCCGAGGTGATCCCCCACCCGGCGAGCGTGCCGTGGGAGCGCTGTCCCCGGGCGGCAGCGTGGTCGGCGCGTTCGAGCAGGACGATCCCGGCACCCTCGCCGAGGACGAAGCCGCGGCGGTCGGCGTCGAACGGTCGTGACAGGGTCGTCGGGTCGCCACCGTCGGGCTTCGCGAGGGCCTGTGACTGGGCGAAGGACGCCATCGTCACCGGGGTGACCGCGGCCTCCGTCCCGCCGGTGATCACGACGTCGGCCTCGCCTGTGGCGATGAGCCGAGCCGCCGTCGCGATCGCCTCGGCACCCGAGGCGCACGCCGACACCGTGGTGTACGCGCCGGCCCGCGCCCCGTAGGCGATGCTGATCTGCGCGGCGGCACCGTTGGCCATGAGCATCGGGACGGTCCGTGGTGAGACCCGTCGTGCTCCGGATGCCCCGAGCACGTCGTGGGCGTCGAGGAGCGTCTCCACTCCCCCGATCCCCGTGCCGACCACCACGGCGAGGCGGTCACCCTCCACCGCGGGTGCACCGGCGTCGGCCCAGGCCTCGTCCGCAGCGACGAGTGCCAGCTGCTGACTGCGGTCGAGGCGAGCGGCCCGGACCCGCCCGAGCGACCCCTCGGCGTCGAGTGCCGCGTCGGCCCCGACCTGGATCGGCACCTGTTCCCACAGCGCGCCGTCGCGGTGCAGTGCTCGGACACCGGAGCGTCCGGCCACCAGGGCGTCCCAGAGCGGCGCGACGCCGTGGCCGAAGGGTGAGACCGCGCCGTAGCCGGTGATGACGATGTCCACGGAAACTCCTCTTGTACGTTGAACAAGTTGAGTTGTACCACGTACAATTCCGACATGGCAACCACGGTGGACGGCTCCGGCACGGCGCGCGGCGCGGCGACGCGGGCGAAGATCCTGGCCGCGACGGCCGGGTTGCTGAGCGCGGGCGCACGCTCCGTCACCGTCAGTGAGGTCGCCCGGGCCGCCGGGGTCTACCCGAACCAGATCACGCACCACTACGGCTCGAAGGACCGACTCGTCCTCGACGCCGCGTTCGCGCTGTTCCTCCGCGACACGACGCGCCTGCAGGCCGCCGGTCGTCGAGCCCGGTCGGCGGAGTCCTTCCGGCAGGTCCTCGCCCGCACCGCCCTCGCGATGCCGTCGACGCCGCTCGTGGTCCGGGCACTCGCGTCAGCTGGCGATGATCCGGCGCAGCGCGAGCGCGCGCGCCTGCTGCTCGCCGTGCTCTTCCGGCAGTCGGAGCGCTACCTGGAGCGCATCGTCGCCGACCGGGGCTGGACGAGTCCGAGCGGTGTCGACCGCGACGCCCGCACGTTCTGGAGCGCCGTGTTCGGCGCCACCCTGCTGGCCGACGCCGGGGTCACCGGTGGCCCGTCGGACCTCGACCTGGCTGGCACGATCTCGATCGGCTGACCGGAGGGGGCGCCGTCGCCGGGGCCTCCCCCGGCGACGGCATCACTCGCCGAAGCCGGACCGGACCAGTTCCACCAGGGCGTCGACCGCGGCCTGCGCGTCCTGCCCGGTCGCGTCGATCGACACCGTCGCACCCTTCGGCAGCGCCAGGGCCATGATCGCGAGCAGGCTCTTCGCGTCCACGCCGTTCACGTGCACGCTCGCGTCGTACTTCGCCGCCGTCTTCACGAACTCCGCTGCCGGCCGGGCGTGCAGCCCGGTCTCGTTGACCAGCTCGACCGACGCGCTGACGCGGTCGGAACCGGCCACCTCGTCGACGGGAGCGGCACCGTCGACCGGCACCGGGCCTCCAGGCTCGTCACCCGATGCACCGGCACCGGACGCACCGGACGCACCGGACGCACTGGAGGCGCTGCTCGCGTCCGCCTCGGAACCCGCGGCCGATGCCGCGGCGGCGAGGACCGTGTCGGCGTCGCCGCCGGTCTGTGCGGCGACCGCCGCGGCCACCGTCCCTTCGACCAGGGGCGCCTGCGAGACGTGGACGCGTGCTCGGACGTCGTCGTCCAGGAAGTCGAGCGCCGTGTCGGTCGTCAGGTAGGCGGAGCCGAGGTCGCACAGGACCACGACGGCGTCCGAGTCCGCGAGTTCCTCGATGCCGGCCGTGATCGCCTCGAACGAGGTCCCGATGCCGCCGTCGTCGGTGCCACCGGCGGCGACGAGCGGCACGTCCGCCGCCATCTGCCGGGCCAGTTCGACGGTGCCCGTCGCGATCGCCGCGCTGTGCGAGACGACCAGGATGCCGACGGTCACGCTGCGTCCACCGCTGCGCGCAGGATGTACGCGGTCGACTGTGCACCGGGGTCGCGGTACCCGATCGCGCGGTCGCCGAGGTAGCTCGCGCGGCCCTTGTGGGCGACGAGCGGCTCGGTGTCCGCGGCGCCCTGTGCCGCGGCGTCGGCTGCGGCGGTGAGGACGGCCTTCGGGTCGTCGCCGGCGCCGGCAGCGGCTGCTGCGGCGTCGACCGCGGGGCTCCACGCGTCGACCATCGTCTTGTCGCCGACCGCGGCCTTGCCGCGGGAGACGACCCCGTCGCGGGCGGCGGCGAGGACCGCGACGAGCGTCTCCGCATCGAGCTCGGGGGCGTCGCCGGCGGCCTGTGCGGCCTTCAGGTACGCGGTACCGAACAGCGGACCGGCGGCACCACCGACGGTGGAGATGAGCTTGGTCGCGACGGTCTTGAGCACGGCGCCCGGGGTGTCGAAGGACCCGCCGTCGACGGCCTCGAGTACGGCACGGAAGCCGCGGTCGAGGTTCTCGCCGTGGTCACCGTCCCCGATCTCGCGGTCGAGCGTGACGAGCTCGGCGCGGTGTTCGTCGATCGTCGCGGCGGTGCGACGGACCCAGTCGATGGCCCATGCGGTGTCGAGCGCCAATGCGGTTCCCTTCGTGTGTCCGGCCCGGCGGGCGCGGTGGCGTGGTGCTGGTCTCCCCGGTTCAGCGGCCCCAGCGCAGGGCGGGGGTCTCCACGGGGGCGTCCCAGAGGGCCGTGAGTTCGTCGTCGAGCACCGTGACGGTGAGCGAGAACCCCTGCATCTCGAGGGACGTGACGTAGTCGCCGACCAGGCTACGCGCGACGTCGTAGCCGCGGTCGGAGAGGACCTCGGCGGCGCGTCGGTAGGCGATGTAGAGCTCGGACAGCGGGGTGCCGCCCATGCCGTTCACGAGGAGCAGGAGCGAGGACCCGGCCGGGGCGTCGAGGTCGGTGAGGATCGGTTCGAGCACCCGGTCGACGAGCTCGTCGGCCGGAGCCATCGCGATCCGCTCGCGGCCCGGCTCGCCGTGGATCCCGATGCCGAGCTCGACCTCGTCGTCGGCCAGCACGAAGGACGGCTCCCCCGCGTGCGGGACGGTCCCCGAGGCGAGCGCGAGTCCCATCGACCGCGTGACGTCGTTGACGTGCCGGGCGACGGCGGCGACCGCGTCCAGGTCGTCCCCGCGCTCGGCGGCGGCGCCGGCGCACTTCTCCACCACCACGGTCCCGGCGACGCCACGTCGGCCGGCGGTGAAGAGGGAGTCCTGCACCGCGACGTCGTCGTCCACGACGACCGACTCGACGCGGACGTCGTCCATCGCCGCGAGCTCGGCCGCCGTCTCGAAGTTGAGCACGTCGCCGGTGTAGTTCTTCACGATGTGCAGCACGCCCGCACCGCCGTCGACGGCCTTGGTCGCGGCGACGATCGGGTCGGGCGTCGGGCTCGTGAACACCGGGCCGGGCACCGCGGCGTCGAGCATGCCGTACCCGACGAAGCCGGCGTGCAGCGGCTCGTGGCCGCTGCCACCGCCGCTGACGATCCCGACCTTGCCGGCGACGGGTGCGTCAGCGCGGTGCAGGTGGATCGGGTCCTCGACCAGGACGACGTCTCCGGCGTGTGCCCGGGCGAAGCCCCGGACGGTCTCGTCGACCACGGCCTGCGGGTCGTTGATGAGCTTCTTCATGCGGTGCCTCCACGGGTACGGGGTCGAACCGTGGCGGTCACACCGCGCGTCGTCGACCGGAGTGCGCCCAATCTACATCGACGGCACGGGCAGCCGTCCGTTCCCGATGCACGTTCGTGCAGCGTACCGAGGACGCGTCACCGGCTCGGGATCGTGCTGGGGACACTCGTCCTGCACGTTCGTGCACGATGCCGCACTTCGCTCACGAATTCATCGCCGGGCCGTGAACCGCATCACTATGGTTGGCCTCAATCACTCAACGGGGAGTGCGGCGCAGCACGGCCGGACCCCCACCCTCACGCACTGGAGGTCACCGATGGACGGCATCGGCGTCAATTTCCTGTCCGAGCTCGTCGGTACGGCGATGCTCATCATCCTGGGTGGCGGCGTCGTCGCCGCTGTCTCGCTCGCGAAGTCCAAGGGCTTCGGAGCCGGGTTCCTGATGGTCACCATCGGCTGGGGCTTCGCGGTCTTCGCCGGTGTCACCGTCTCGTACAGCTCGGGCGGTCAGCTCAACCCCGCGGTCAGCCTCGGGCTCGCCCTGCTCGGCAAGATCACCGTCGGCGAGATGTTCCTCTACTGGCTCGCCCAGCTGATCGGCGCGATCATTGGCGCGGTCATCGTCTGGCTCGCCTACAAGCAGCACTTCGACGAGGAGCCCGACGCGGCCGCCAAGCTCGGCGTCTTCTCGACCGGCCCCGCGATCCGGTCGTACGGCTGGAACCTCGTCACGGAGATCATCGGCACCTTCGTGCTGGTCTTCGTCGTCATCGCGTTCTCGAACGGTCAGACGCCGGCATCGCTCGGCGCGATCCCCGTCGCCTTCCTCGTGATCGCGATCGGTGTCAGCCTCGGTGGCCCCACCGGCTACGCCATCAACCCCGCCCGTGACCTCGGCCCCCGCATCGCGCACGCCATCCTGCCCATCAAGGGCAAGGGCTCGAGCGACTGGGCCTACGCCTGGGTGCCGGTCGTCGGACCGCTGATCGGTGGCGCCCTCGCCGCCGGCCTGTCCGTCGCCCTGCTGCCCATCGTCAGCTGACCCACCCCACCCCGAAGGCGTGACCGGCCGTTCCGCACGACCGACCACGCACCGCACCGAACACCCGTAAGGAGCACCAATGGCCGACTACATCGTCGCCATCGACCAGGGCACGACCTCGACCCGAGCAATCGTGTTCGACCACTCCGGTTCGATCATCTCGACCGGGCAGAAGGAGCACGAGCAGATCTTCCCGCGTGCCGGGTGGGTCGAGCACGACCCCTCCGAGATCTGGGACAACACCCGCGAGGTGATCGGTCAGGCACTGTCGCGTGCCGACATCACGCGCCACGACGTCGCCGCCGTGGGCATCACCAACCAGCGCGAGACCGCCGTCGTCTGGGACAAGACCACCGGCAAGCCGATCTACAACGCGATCGTCTGGCAGGACACCCGCACGCAGGCACTCGTCGACAAGCTCGCCGACGGCGACACCGACAAGTACAAGGCCATCGTCGGCCTGCCGCTCGCGACCTACTTCGCCGGCACCAAGATCATGTGGATCCTCGAGAACGTCGAGGGTGCTCGTGAGAAAGCCGAGGCGGGCGACCTGCTCTTCGGCACCACCGACACCTGGGTCCTCTGGAACCTGACCGGCGGCGTCGACGGCGGCGTGCACAAGACCGACGTCACGAACGCGTCCCGCACGCTGTTCATGGACCTCGAGACGCTGCAGTGGCGTGACGACATCCTCGCCGACTTCGGCGTGCCGAAGTCGATGCTCCCCGAGATCGTCAGCTCCTCCGAGGTCTACGGCCACGTCGAGTCCTCGAGCCTGCTGCGCGAGGTCCCGATCGCCGGCATCCTCGGCGACCAGCAGGCCGCGACCTTCGGTCAGGCAGCGTTCGACCAGGGCGAGTCGAAGAACACCTACGGCACCGGCAACTTCCTGATCTTCAACACCGGCACCGAGATCGTCCGTTCCGAGAACGGGCTGCTCACCACCGTCGGCTACAAGCTCGGCGACCAGGAGACGCACTACGCCCTCGAGGGGTCGATCGCCGTCACGGGCTCGCTGATCCAGTGGCTCCGCGACAACCTCGGCCTCATCGGCAGCGCCCCGGAGGTCGAGGCCCTGGCCAAGACCGTCGAGGACAACGGCGGCGTGTACTTCGTGCCGGCGTTCTCGGGCCTCTTCGCGCCGTACTGGCGTCCGGATGCGCGCGGTGCGATCGTCGGTCTGACCCGCTACGTCAACAAGGGCCACATCGCCCGTGCCGCTCTCGAGGCGACGGCGCTGCAGACCCGCGAGGTGCTCGACGCGGTCAACGCCGACTCCGGTGTCGACCTGACCGAGCTCAAGGTCGACGGCGGCATGACCGCGAACAGCGAGCTCATGCAGTTCCAGGCCGACATCCTCAACGTCCCGGTCGTCCGTCCGGTCGTCGCGGAGACGACGGCGCTCGGCGCGGCCTACGCGGCCGGTCTCGCGGTCGGCTTCTGGGCCAACCTCGACGAGCTCCGTGCCAACTGGCAGGAGGACAAGCGCTGGGAGCCCCAGCTCGACGCCGCCGAGCGCGAGCGCACGCTCCGCCTGTGGAAGAAGGCCGTCACGAAGACCTTCGACTGGGTCGACGAGGACGTGCAGTAACGAAGTCCGCGCACGCTGACCGCGTGCACTGAACGCACCGACGGGAGGCCCGGTGCCGGTTCCTGGAACCGGCACCGGGCCTCCTGTCGGTTGCGTCCGTTGCGGGAGGTGGGCCGCTCGGTCGTTGCGCGGTCGTTGCGCGGTCGTCGTTGTCGTCGCCGCACGGTGCGGTGTTGGTCACCGGGTGCAGTGGTAACCGCCGGGTGCGCGCTCGCAGCGCAGCACCGGGCCGCCAGGCTCGCACCGAGTGGCGCACCGCGCACGGTGCGGCTCGCGCGAAGGCGGCGCGGGATCGCAGACCGCGCACGGTGCGGACTGGAGGCGCGGGTCGGGCCCGCCACGGGCCTCCAGTCGGGCACGGGGTTGCGGGCACGGCACGGTGCGGTGTTGTTCACCGGGTGCAGCGGTGACCGCAGGGTGCGCGCTCGCAGCGCAGCACCGGGCCGCCAGGCTCGCACCGAGTGGCGCACCGCGCACGGCGCGGGATCGCAGACCGCGGACGGCGCGGGATCGCAGACCGCGCACGGCGCGGTGTTGGTCACCGGGTGCAGCGGTGACCGCCGGGTGCGCACTCGCAGCGCAGCACCGGGCCGCCAGGCTTGCACCGAGTGACGCACCGCGCACGGTGCGGCTCGCGCGAAGGCGGCGCGGGATCGCAGACCGCGCACGGTGCGGACTGGAGGCACGGG
>NZ_JAHEWS010000038.1:0-23042 GCF_018598405.1 Curtobacterium flaccumfaciens
CCCGTTCCTTCCCAGAACACCCGCGATACCTGGTGCTTCCGGGCATACCTGGTGCGAACTTCCGACCAGGTACGCCCGAATCGACCAGGTACGCCCCGAACGACCAGGTACGCCCGACTCGACCCCGCGCCTGCGCACCCCGCGCCCGTTCCTTCCCAGAACACCCGCGATACCTGGTGCTTCCGGGCATACCTGGTGCGAACTTCCGACCAGGTACGCCCCGAACGACCAGGTACGCCCGACTCGACCCCGCGCCTCCGCACCCCGCGCCCGTTCCTTCCCAGAACGCTCGCGATGCCTGGTGCTTTCGGGCGTACCGGGTCCGAACTTCCGACCAGGTACGCCCGATTCGACCAGGTACGCCCGGAACGTCGTCTCAACCGCGGGGCGCGTACACCGCCACCTCGGCAGCGGGGAGGTCGATGCGGACGGCATCGCCGGGGGTGATCCCGAGCGCGGTCAGCCGGGCGAGCGTCAGGTCCGCCACCAGGTCGCCGGCCCGCACGCGCACCAGTCCGTCGCGCGGCTCGAGCGACGACACGGTGCGCGCGGCTCCGGCACCGTCCCGTGTCAGCACCGCGGCCGTCGGGTGGAAGGCAGCCAGCGCAGGACTGCCGGGAGGCACGGCGTGCGTCCCCGCCGCCAGCTCGCCCCCGCCGTCGATCGCGATCCCACCCCGGGTGGCGGTCCCGCGCACCAACGCGAGCCCGGAGAACGTCGCCGCGAACGCACTCGTCGGACGACCGAGCACGGCCGCGGGGACGCCCTGCTCGACCACTCGGCCGCCCTCCAGCACGACGACGCGGTCGGCCAGGGCGACGACCTCGACCGGGTCGTGCGTGACGAGCACGGCAGGCCGGCCGGCGACGGCGGTCCGGAGCGCAGCGCGGACCTCGTCCTGCGCGCCGACGTCGAGCGCCGAGGTCGGTTCGTCGAGCAGCAGGACCGCCGGGTCGGTGGCGAGGGCGCGGGCGATCGCGACGCGCTGCGCCTGCCCGCCGGAGAGCGTGCGCGGGTCTCGGGTGGCGAGGTCGGCGACCCCGACGGTGCCAAGCGCTCGGAGTGCCCGCTCCCGTGCGGCCGCGCGACCGGCGCCGGCGGCACGGGGTCCGAAGGCGACGTTGCCGAGGACGTCGAGGAACGGGAACAGGTCGGCCCGCTGCGCCACGAGCCCGACCCGACGACGGTGCGCGGGGACGGTGTGCCGCGGGACCGAGACCTGGACCCCGTCGAGTTCGATCCGGCCGGCGTCGATCGGCAGCAGTCCGGCGAGGGCCTCGAGCAGCGTCGACTTGCCCGCGCCGTTCGGCCCGATGACCGCAAGGCACTCCCCCGCACGGACCTCGATCGCGACGTCGACGTCCCGCGGCCCGACGACGACGTGCGCGCGGACGGCCGCCCCGCCGGTCCCGGTCATGCCTGGGCTCCGCGCGTCCGGAGCGACGAGGCACCGATGACGACGACGGCCACCACGACGAGCACGACCGCCAGGGCCACCGCGGTGTCCGGGTCGACCTCGCGCTGCAGGTAGACCTCGAGCGGCAGGGTCCGGGTGACCCCCTGCAGGCTGCCGGCGAACGTCAGGGTGGCGCCGAACTCGCCGAGCGCCCGGGCGAAGCAGAGCACCAGCCCGGACACGATCCCCGGCAGCACCCGCGGCGTCGTGACGGTCAGGAACGTCCGGGTCGGTCCGGCGCCCAGGGTCGCGGCGACCCGCTCGTAGCGATCGCCCTCGACGCGGAGTGCCCCCTCGACCGAGGACACCAGGAACGGCATCGCGACGAAGGTCTGGGCGATGACCACCGCCGTCGTGGTGAACGCGATGTGCAGGCCGTGGTCGTCGAGGAAGGCCCCGACCACGCCGAGCCGACCGAAGGCCGCGAGCAGTGCGAGACCGCCGACCACGGGCGGCAGCACGAGCGGCAGCAGCACGACGGCCCGGGCGACGCCGACCCACCGTGACCGCGACCGCGCGAACAGCACGGCGAGCGGGTACCCGAGGACGAACGCGACCCCGGTGGCCGCGAGCGCCGTGCCGAGGCTCAGCCCGAGCGCGGTCAGCGACGCGGTCGAGGTGACGAGCCCGACGAACGACGACCAGTCCACCCGGCCGAGCATCGCGAGCACCGGCACGACGACGAACAGCCCGCCGAGCACCGCGGGCAGCGGGAGCCACCACGCGACCGGCGGCCGTCCGTCCGTCCGCGGTGCCACAGGTCAGGGCTTCCCGAAGCCGGCGGCCGACAGCACGCGCTGCCCGGTGGCGGAGCGGACGTAGTCGGTGAACGCGTGCGCGAGCTCCGGGTCCGCGGACTCCCGCAGGACCCCGATCGGGTAGGTGTTGACGGCCTCGGCGGACTCGTCGAAGGGCACGCCGTCGACCGCGCCGTCGGCACCACGCACGTCGGTCACGTAGACCAGTCCGGCGTCGGCCTGCCCGGATTCGACCTTGCCGAGCACGTCGGTGACGGACTGCTCCTCGCTGACCGGCCGCAGGTCGATGCCGGCCGCCCGCTCGACCGTCGCGGCGGCGGCACCGCACGGCACCGGCGCGGCGCACGTGACGAGCTGGACGCCCGGGGCCGTCAGGTCGTCGAGGCCGCTGATGCCCTCCGGGTTGCCCGGCGCGACCGCGATCTCGAGCGTGTTCGTGGCGAAGGCCCGCGGCGACCCGCTCACCAGGTCGTCGGACGTCAGCTTCGCCATGTTCGCCTGGTCCGCCGCGGCGAACACGTCGGCGGGAGCGCCGTTCTGGATCTGGGTGACGAGGTCGCTCGACCCGGCGAACGAGAACCGTATCGAGGCGCCGGGGTGCGCGGTCTCGTACTGCTTCCCCAGGGTCGTGAAGGTCTGCTGCAGGGACGCGGCGGCGAAGACCGTGATCGACCCGGTCGGTCCCTCGGTGCCGGACCCCGACGGCGACGACGACCCCGAGCCCGTGTCCGCAGCGGTGCAGGCGGCGAGTCCGAGCGCGACGGTGGCGACGAGGGCCAGCGCTGCGACCGGACGCCGGTGGCGGCTCACCGGTCGTCCTCGTGGCGTGCGGGGGCCTCGACCGCGACCATCGTGGCCTTCACGGACGCGACCGCGACGGACCCGACCTCGAGCCCCAGGTCGCGGACGGCCTCGGCGCTCATCAGGGACACCACCCGGTGCGGTCCGCACTGCAGTTCGACCTGGGCCATCACGGTGTCGACGACCAGGTCGGTGACGATGCCGACGAACCGGTTGCGGGCCGAGCTCTTCACCGCCGACGCCGGGTCGGTCAACTCGGAGCTGCGCTCCCGGGCGTACGCGGCGACCTCGCGGCCGTCGACCACGGCCCGCCCCGCGTCGTCCACGGCGCGCGAGAAGGTGCCACCGTCGATGAGTCGTCGGACGGTGTCGTCACTGATGCCGAGGAAGGCCGCAGCCTCACGGACCCGCAGTTGCGTCATGATCGACCAATCCTAGCCGCGGATGCGGCGGAGAATGCGATCCGAGCGGTGGAGGTGACCCGGCTGGGTCAGGACCGGTGCTCGATCGCCACGGGCAGCCCCTCACGACGCCAGGCCTCGAACCCGCCGTCGAGGACCGTCACGTGCCTCCCGGCCGGTTGCCGCGCCGCCCACGCGTCCGCACGCGGTCCACGGGCGCAGTACACGACCACCTCGTCCGCCGCGGTGTCGTCGGTGACGGCGCCGGCGATGACGCCGGCCGCGCGTTCCTCGTCCGTCCGCACGTCGACGACGACCGGCCGGTCCGACGGGTCCGCCAGGCGGGCTGACAGGGCGGCCGGCGCGATCCGCGGTGTCGCCGAGGCGGCGACGGGCGCCGGCCGACGCGAGGCGGGCCCTCGACGGACGGGGCTCTCCGTCCAGCGCCAGCGCCGGGCGTCCACGGTGAGCACACGTCCGAGCAGCGGGTCGCCGCTGCCGGTGACCAACGCGAAGACCTGTCCCGCCATCACCGCACCGATCGCGCCGCACAGGGCGGGGACGACGCCGTCGAGGGCGCACGAGCCCTCGTCGGGCAGGGCGTCGGAGTGCAGGTCGTGGAAGTCGACGCCGTCCGGCCCGGCGTCGCGGAAGACGCTGACCTGCCCGTCGTGGCCGAGCACGGTGCCCCACACGAACGGCACGCCCGCAGCGGCGCAGGCGTCCGAGACGGCCCGGGTGACCACGACCGAGTCGGCGGCGTCGACCACGACGTCGTGTCCGGCGACGAGGTCCGGCGTGAACGAGCCGACCACGGCGACCGCGTCGAGTTCCGGGTCGACGGCGACCGCCCGGGCGACCGCGACCCGGGCCTTCGGCGATCCGACGTCCGCGGCCGTGAACAGCGTCTGCCTGGCCAGGTTCGAGGCGTCGACCACGTCGGGGTCGACGACCGTGAGTCGACCGATCCCGGCGAGGTACGCGACCACCGGTGCCCCGAGACCACCGGCCCCGACGACGAGGATGCGCGATGTGGCCAGCCGCCGCAGCCCGGTCGTGCCGACCTCGGCGAGCGCTGCGGTGCGCGACCCGAGCTGCGTCCGCCCCGGGGACAGCGCGGCGACGGGGGCGACGAGGGGTTCCATCCCGTCATTCTGGCCCGTCGCACCGAACTCCTGCATGTGAGAGTTCAGCGCCCGGACGCGGCGGATGCCCAGAGCAGATCGGTACGGTCGCGGACGTGAGTTCCCCGCGCACCGGTACCGTCCCGGTCCGACGCACGACGTCGGACGCGTCGGTGCGTGCGCGCTCCCTGGCCCTCGCCGCGACCGTCGCCCGCACCCTCGCGCGGACCCCCGAGATCACCGTCGGCGCACTCGGCGTCGTCGTCGCGGCCGCCTTCGTGTGGGTGCCGTCGGTCTGGTACGACGAGGCCGCGACCGTCGCGAGCGCACAGCGGAGCTGGCCGGCGCTCTGGGCCGAACTGCAGAACGTCGACGCGGTCCACGGCCTGTACTACGCGGTCATGCACGTCTGGTTCACGCTGGTCGGGTACTCGCCGTTCACGCTGCGGTTCCCGAGTGCCCTGGCCATCGGGGTCTCCGCCGGGCTCGTCGTCGCTCTCGGCCGACGACTCGGTGGCGTCCGGCTCGGCGTCGTCTCCGGGCTCGTGTTCCTGCTGCTGCCCCGCGTCGCCTGGGCCGGGACCGAGGGGCGCCCGTACGCCACCGTCACGACCTTCGCCGTCGCGCTGACCCTCGTCGGGATCACCGCGGTCCGGCGCACCCGGACCGGGCACCACGCCACCCGGTGGTGGGTCGTCTACGGACTGCTCGCCGTGGTCGCCGTGCTGTTCAACGTCTACCTGGCCCTGGCCGTCGTCGCGCACGGGGCGGTGCTCCTCTGGACGACGGTCGCCGACCGTGCGGCACGTCGCGACGCCGTGCTCGCGCACCGCAGTGGCCCGGTGGCCGCGCCGATGGTGGACCGTGCGACGTTCGTCCGCTGGGGCGTCGCCGCCGTCGGGGCCGCGCTCGTGGTGTCGCCGTTCATCGTCCTCGCCGCCGGGCAGGCCAAGCAGGTCGGCTGGATCACCGGCATCGGGTGGGCCACCGTGCGTCAGGTCGTCGCGACGGCGTGGTTCGGTGCCCTCTGGCCGTACGCGGCGCTCGGGTGGGTGCTGATGGCCGTCGGGGTCGTGCTCGCCGTCCGCGCTGCCCGACGCCCCTCCCCCGCCGCCCGTGACGTGCTGCGCATGCAGGCGGTGCGCGTCGCCGTCCCCCTGACCGTCCTGCCCACCGCGCTGCTCGTCGGTGCGACCGCGGCCGGGGAACACCTGTACTCCCCGAAGTACGCCAGCCTCAGCCTGCCGTTCGTCGCGCTGCTCATCGGCCTCGCGATCACGGCGATCCGTCCGCGGCGGTGGCTCGCACTGGCGGTCGTCGGGATGCTGCTCGTGTCGGTCCCGACGAGCACGATCGTCCGGCTGCCGCACGCCAAGCAGGACTCGCACTGGGCGAACGCGGCGGCGATCATCGAGCGCGAGCGGGACTGGCGCACGGACAACGGCGAGGGCGTGGTCTTCGGGAGCGTCTGGGAGCACCCGACCACCACCGCGCAGGTCATCGCGGACACCTACCCCGATGCGTTCAGCGGCATGCGGGACCTCGCGGTCACCGAGACCGGGGCCGAGCGCGGACAGCTCTGGGACGTCAACGGCGACGTCGCGAAGACCGTGCCCGAACGGATCTCCGGCATCGACACCGTGTGGTTCGTCGGCGGCAAGTCACGGAACATCCGCCCGCAGGTCACCGAGACGCTCGTGGCCGAGGGCTTCCACGTCGTGCGCTACTGGCACACCGGCACGGTCATCCTCTGGAAGTACAGCCGCTGACGCCGGACGAGCCGACGCTCGACGAGCCGACGCTGGACGGACCGCCGCTCGGGGTCGAGCCGCTCGCCGGGCGGGCCGGACGTCGGGTCAGTGCACCACGCGTGCACCGTGCACCGGGCCGGTGGCACGGAGCGCGACGAGTCCAGCGGCACTGAGCTCGACCTGCAGCTCGAGCGCGGCGTCGCGGTCACCGACCAGGAACGCCACCGTCGGGCCGCTGCCGGACACCAGGCCGGCCAGGGCGCCGGACTTCTCGCCGAGCTCCAGGGTCGCCGCGAGTCGGGGCTGCAACCGCATGGCGGGGGCCTGCAGGTCGTTGTGCACGCAGTCCGCGAGCAGGTCGGGGTCGCCGGCGCGCAGGGCCTGCAGCACGTTCGCCTCGACCACGGGGTGCGAGGGTGCCGGTGAGATGTCGGCGCGGTACCGCTCCCGGTGCTCGTCGAGGGCACGGTAGACGGCGGGGGTGCTCAGACCGTCGTCGCTGAGTGCGAGGACCCAGTGGAACTCCCCCTTGGCCAGCGCCGGGCTCAGCTCGTCGCCGCGGCCGGTACCGACGGCGGTGCCGCCGGCGAAGGCGAACGGCACGTCGGCTCCGAGCTGCGCGGCGAGCCGGAGCAGCTCTTCGCGACCGAGCGCGGTGCCCCAGAGCGTGTCGACGGCGAGCAGGGTCGCCGCGGCGTCCGCGGAGCCACCGCCCATGCCGCCGGCGACCGGCACCTGCTTGTCGATGGTCAGCCGGACCCCGCCACGGTGCCCGGCTGCGTCGGCCACGAGTCGGGCCGCGCGGATCGCCAGGTTCGACTCGTCGACCGGGACGGTGCTCGTGTCGATCGGGCCGGTGAAGGCGACCGAGAAGTCGTCGGCGGCCTCGGCGGTGACGTCCTCGTACAGGGACACCGCCTGGTACGCCGTGGCGACGTCGTGGTACCCGTCGTCCTGCAGCGCCCCGACGGACAGGAACACGTTGATCTTGCCGGGGGCGCGCGTCCGCACGCGGGTCGGGGCGGCCAACGTGGTCATGTCCCCCAACCTATCCCGCTGCGGCTGCCGTGAAGCCCCGTGCCAGGTCGGCGGTGATGTCGTCGATGTGCTCGAGGCCGATCGACAGGCGGATGAGCCCGTCGCCCACCCCGGCGGCGCCCCGCTCGGCGGAGGTCATCTGCACGTGCGTGGTCGATGCCGGGTGCACGACGAGCGATCGGACGTCACCGAGGTTCGAGACGTGGTCGAACAACTCGAGCGCCGCCACGAACCGTCGGCCCGCGGCGACGCCACCGGCGAGGTCGAACGACAGCACGGCCGACGGCCCCTTCGGCACGTAGCGCTGCTGCAGGTGGTGCCACGGCGAGTCCGGCAGGCCGGCGTAGTGCACGTGCTCGACCTGGTCGTGCGCGTCGAGCCAGCTCGCCACGGTGGCGGCGTTCGACACGTGCCGGTCCATGCGGAGCGACAGCGTCTGGATGCCCTGCAGCACCAGGAACGCGTTGAACGGCGCGATCGCGGGCCCGAGGTCGGCGGACAGCTTCGAGCGGGTGCGCTGGATGAACGCCCGTCGCCCGAACTTCTCGGCGAAGTTCGTGTTCGCGAACCCGGACTGCTCGGTCGTGGCCAGCTGCGGGTAGCGGTCGGCGTGCGCCGCCCAGTCGAAGTTCCCGCTGTCGACGATGAGCCCGGCGATGGCGCTGCCGTGTCCGGCCAGGTACTTCGTCGCCGAGTGCACGACGATGTCGGCGCCGTGCTCGATCGGGCGCACCAGGTACGGCGTCGCGATGGTGTTGTCGACGATGAGCGGCACACCGGCCTCGTGTGCGACTCCGGCCACCCCGGCGAAGTCCAGGACGTCTCCGCGGGGGTTCGGGATGGACTCGCCGAAGAACGCCTTCGTCTCCGGACGCACCGCCGCCGCCCACTCGGACAGGTCGGTGGGGTCCTGCACGAACGTGAAGGTGATGCCGAGGTCCCGCAGGGTCGACGCGAACAGCGTGTAGGTCGCGCCGTACAGCGAAGCGCTCGACACCACGTGGTCACCGGCGCGTGCGACACCGAGCACGGCCAGCGACGTCGCCGCCTGCCCGGACGCCAGCGCCAGCGCACCGATCCCGCCCTCGAGGTCGGCGATCCGGCGTTCGAGTGCTGCCGCGGACGGGTTGTTCACCCGCGTGTAGGTGTGGCCGGGGGCGTCGAGCATGAAGCGCGCGGCGGCGTCCTCCCCCGACGGGTAGACGTACGCGGCGCTCTGCGCGATCGGCGGCACGTTCGCGCCCCACCCCGGGTCGGCCTTGAAGCCGGCGCGGATCTGGCGGGTCTCGAACGCCCAGCCGTCCTCGGCGTTGGTCGGCGTGGCCCCCATCAGGACTGCGCCCCGACCGACTGCCGGACGAGCGGGATGACCTGCTCGCCGAACCGGTCCATCTCCTCGAGCTGCGGCGAGAACTGCAGCAGGAGCGTGTCGACCCCGGCGTCCTCGAACTCCCGGATGCGGGCGGCCACCTGCGACGGCGTGCCCACGAACCCGGGGCGCAGGCCGCGGTTCGACACCGAGTAGTCCTCGAGCGAGGGCACGTGCTCGAGCTGCGACTTCGAGATGAAGTCCTGGTACGACTCGTACGCCCGGCCGTGCTGCACGTCGGTGATCCGGGCGAGCTCGGCCTGCGCCTCCTCCTCGGTCTCGCGCACGATGACGTACGCGGCCATGCCGAACGCCTCGAACGGCGGCAGACCGGCATCGACGCGGCGCTGCTTCATCTCGTCGATCTTCGCGCGGAGCTCCTCGACCGTGCCGCCGTGCGTGACGTAGGCGTCGGCGTACCCGGTGATCGCGGCCTTGCCGGCCTCGCTCTCCCCACCGGCGTAGATGCGCGGCGTCACGCGGGGCTTCGGCTCGAGGTGCGCGTTCTCGATGTCGTAGTACTCGCCCGAGAACGAGTACGGGGTCTCGCGCCACAGGCCCTTCATGACCTCGACGAACTCCGCGGTGCGCTTGTACCGGTCGTCGTGCTCCGAGAAGATCCCGCCGTACTGCTTCGCTTCCTCCGCCCACCAGGCGCTCACGACGTTGAAGGTGAACCGGCCGCACGAGATGTCGTCGATCGTCGCCGCCTGCTTCGCCGTCACCGCGGGCAGGTGGTACCCGGGACGCATCGCCGCCATGATCTCCAGGCGCTCGGTCGTCGCCGCGATCGCCGCCGCGAGCGACCACGCCTCGAGCGAGGGTGCCGCCGTGCCCTTGATGTCGTTGAGGTTGAGCTCCGGCACGAGCGTCAGGTCGAAGCCGATCCGCTCGGCGCGCTGCGCCAGGCGCTTCACGTAGTCGAAGGTGACCGGCATGTTCTCGTTGTCGACGTTGCGCAGCCAGCCGCCGAAGAGCGGGGTCCAGTATCCGAATCGCACGTTGGTTCCTTGGGGGTGTGGGAAGGCGGACGGGAGGCGCGGGGCGGGCCCGCCACGGGCCTCCAGTCCGGTGGTTCTTGCGTTCTAGACCGCAGCCGGCGCGAGCGCGCTCGCGTGCTCCTCGGCGAGGAGTCCGCCGAGGTAGCGCGCGATGGAGCGCGGCCCGGAGGCCGGCGCCGTCTCCTCGACCGCGGGGTTGTAGTTCGTGTTCGTGTTGATGTCGTAGACGACGGTGCGGCCGTCCGTGGTCTCCATGAACTCGACGCCCGCGATCGTGATGCGCTGGTCGGCGAGGAACGTGCGGAGCTGCTGGACCAGCGGGTGCTCGGCGGTGATCTCGGTCCGGACGGCGAACGCCGGGGGCGCGCCGACGGTCTCGGTGCCGGGGACGTCGCAGACGGCTCCGGCGATGACCTGGGGCACCTCGCACGCGTCGGCGGGGCAGAGCTCGAAGCTGCCGGCGCTCGTGTCGACCCGGACGGCGTACACGAACTCGCCGCCGACGAACTCGACGCGGGTGATGAAGGGCTCGCGGGCCGTCAGGTACTCCTGCAAGAGGGTGATGCCGTCGACCGGGGCCTCGAACTCGGGGCTGTCGACGTAGGCGTCGAACTCGGCGAGCGAGTCGAACCGCCGCACGCCCAGGCCCTTGCCGCCCTGGTTGTGCTTCGTGATGAAGGGGACGTCCTGCCCGTCGGTGAAGGTGCGGGCGGCGTCCTTGAGCGTCGTCGTGCCGAACACGGCTGTGGTGCGCGGCACGTCGAACCCGGCCTGCTGCAGGAGACCGTGCTGGGCGACCTTCGACACCTCGAGCTCGAGGACGTGGCTGCCGCCGACGACCTGGCGACCCGCGCGTTCGAGCCAGCCGAGGATCGCCCGGGTGTACTCCTTGCTGTGCTCGTGGCCGCGGGTGTGGGAACTCGCGGACATCCGGCTCCAGTAGACGCCCGGGGCCGGCTCGGACGCGAGGTCGACCTGCCCCTCGGTCAGGAGGATCTCCTCGACCGGGACGCCCTCGGCCTCGAAGGCGGCGGCGAGCGGGGGGAACCACTCGGGGTTCTCGTGGATGACGTACACGCGCGGAGTGCTCACGCCCCCACCCTAGGCAGGGTGTCCCGCACGCGGCCAAGTGTGTGACGCGGCGTTGCTTCTCGGCGGGGGCGGGTCGCACGGTGCGCGCTTGTCCGGCCGGTGCGGAGCAGGGTCGCACGGTGCGCGCTTGTCCGGCCGGTGCGAGGTTGGCCGCTCGGTGGCGGACTGTAGGGCGGCACCGATCGGTCAACGGCGCACGGGATGATCGACCTCGCACCGTGCGGGCTCGACCAAGCACGCACGAGCCGAGCGAACCAGCACCGTGCGAGGTCGTCAGCCGGCGAAGGTCTGCTGGCCGACGACGCCGAGGAGCTCGAGCTTCTGCGCGTCCTCCGACCCTGGAGGCGCCGTGAACAGCAGCAGTGCCTGCGCCTGGTCGTCGGTGTGCAACACCTGGCAGTCGACGGTGATGCGGCCGAGCTCCGGCTGCACGATGGTCTTGTTGTCCGACCAGCGCGTGGCCACCTCGTGCAGGGCCCAGAGCTCGCGGAACTCCGGGCTGCGCGCCTCGAGCTCGGCGATGAGTTCGGTCGCGCGCCGGTCTCCCGGTCCCGCGAGCGCAGCCGTCGCCCGGATCGAGGCCACCACGACACGGCCCAACCGTTCGTGCTGCTCCGGCGCGTACTTCGCGAGCTCCTCGCCGGTCACGAACCACCGCCACGCCTGGTACCGCCGGTTGCCCGGCAGGTCGACGGAGCTGCCGAGGAGCGCCGCCGCGAGCCGGTTCTCGACGAGGGTCTCGCCCAGGTGGCTGACGACGATCGCCGGGGTGTCCTCGAGCCGGTCCAGCACCCGCAGGATCGCCGGGTCCACGTGGTCGGCGCGGTGCATCCGGGTCGGGGCGTTCTGCCCGGCCAGGTGGAACAGGTGGTCACGCTCGTCGAGGCTGCACCGGAGGGCCCGGGCGATCGCCGCGATCATCTGCTCGGACGGCTGCGGGCCGCGCTGCTGTTCGAGTCGCGTGTAGTAGTCGACGGACATGCCGGCGAGTGCAGCGACCTCCTCGCGGCGGAGCCCGGGGGTGCGGCGTCGGGGTCCCTGCCCGAGGCCGACATCCTCGGGGCGCAGCAGCTCGCGGCGACGGCGGAGGAAGTCGGCGAGTGCGGCGCGGTCCATGGCTCGATCATGGTCCGGTTGGTCGCCAGATGCCAGGGATCGGCGATCCCCCGATGTCCGCGCTCTGGTTGCCACTGCGACCACCGAGCATCGTGGTCGTCATGGACATCACGAACTCCACCGTCTTCATCCCCGGCGCCACCTCGGGCATCGGTCTCGCCCTCGCGCAGCGCCTGCAGGCCGCCGGCAGCACCGTCGTCATCGGCGGCCGTCGACAGGCACTCCTCGACTCCCTCGCCACCGAGCACGGTTTCGGCACCGTGCAGATCGACGTCGCCGACGCCTCGTCGATCAAGGCCGCTGCGACCTCGGTGCTCGAGGCGTACCCGTCGCTCGATGCCCTGATCACCATGTCGGGGATCATGCGCAACGAGGATCTGCGCTCCTCCGACCACATGGACGACGCGATCGAGACCATCCAGACGAACCTGGTCGGCACGATCCGACTCATCGACGCCTTCCTGCCGCACCTGCTCGCCCAGCCCGCCGCGACGCTGATGACCGTCACGTCCGGTCTCGCGTTCGTGCCGCTGACGGCCACGCCGACCTACAACGCCACGAAGGCCGGGGTGCACTCGTACACCCAGGCCCTGCGGCAGCAGCTCGTCGGTTCGTCCGTCGAGGTGCTCGAGCTCGCCCCACCGGCCGTCATGACCGACCTGATGGGCGGTGCCGACTTCGGCGGGATGCCGCTCGACGCCTTCGCCGACGAGGTCATGGCACTCATCGAGTCCGGCGCCGCCCCGGAGATCCTGGTGCAGAACGTGCACCCGCTCCGCTTCGCCGAGCGGAACGGCAACCACCAGCAGATCCTCGAGATGATGGCGTCCCGCGAGCACTGATCCGGGTGGGGGCCGCGTTCGCACCGTGCGAGGTTCCGTGTTCCGTGCGAGACACCTCGGCTCGCACGGAACACGGAACCTCGCACCACGCGTGGTGCGCCTCGCACGGTGCGAGGGGCGAGCCCCCTGTCGCGGCTTCAGAGGGTGGCGAGGAGCCGCTGCAGTTCGGCCTTCGCGTCGGGCATCCGCTCGGGGCCGGTGAGCCGCTCCCGCTGGACCCAGATGCGGACGGTGTCCGGCCGGGGACCGTCCTCGGTGTTGAGCAGCACGGATTCGCGGTCGGCGAAGGTCCAGCGGGCCGAGGGGCGCTTGCCGCCGCGGCGCTCGGACGTCGGCGAGGATCCGAGTGCCGCCGTGAACACCGGCACGATCCGATCGAGCACGGTCTCTCGTTCACCCGGGACCTGCCGTGAGGCCGACACCGCGAAGGTGCCGTCCGTGCGCTGACCGGGGATGCGGAGCCCGCGGGCCTGTTCGTACCCGATGGTGATGCCCTGTGCCCACCACGGCTCGACGCCCTGACCGATCAACCAAGTCGCGATCGCCGCATGCCCGATGGTGGCTCCGTCCGCTCGGTCGATCAGGGCATGCCACTCGTCGGGCGCCTTGCCCGTCGCTGCGAGGACGCGGTCCGGCGCCATCCCCTGTGCATGCGAGCGAACCGTTCCGTCGGTCATGCCGTCATCGTAGGCTGCAGGACCCCGCCAGCGCCGCTCACTGTCGGGAGCTGGCCCGTAGGCGACGCGCCAGCTGCGCACCCTTTGCGTCGATGATCAGCGGGAGACGCTCCTTGTCCACGACGCCGAACGCGGGATCGACCGTCACGAAACCGTCGACCTTCGACGAGATGGCGGTGGCGACGTGCACGGCACCCGAGGCTGTCAGGCCGAACTCCTCGATCAGCCCTGGGACTCCATCGCTGACGTCATCGATTCCGACCCAGTGCAGTTGCGTCGACCGAAGCAGGTCTCGCCATGCGGCCACATGGCGACGTGCAGCCTGCAGTCCCTTGTGGCGGGCAGATTCGAAGAGCTCGAACTCGGTGAACGCGCTGTACAGGATCCGCGTGTCGGCCAGGTCGAGGTGATCCCAGAACGCTGACGCCCCGACGTGCTGCGGCTCCGCACGGTGCAGCACGCATTCGATGAAACTCGTCTCAACGACCACGGCATCCGGCCGGCTGGTGCAGCCGTCGAACTCCAGTACCCGATGCTCGTCGAACTCACCGGATCCGAGTCGCTCGAACACGATCAGCGCGCCTGGCGGATGCGCGCGATGGGTTCGGCTCGGCAGTCCGGATCGATCGACTCGATCGCGCGCCGACGGCGCTCGCGGCGTTCTTCGAACGTGCCTTCAGGTCGCGGCGTCCGAGCGAACAGCGCTTGCCGCTCGGCGTCGGTGAAGATCCTCGGCCCCGGCGGCCGACCAGGATCCGCGCTGAGCAGGGCGCGCCGACGTCCCGCTGCGAGCTGTTCCTCGGACGGGCCGCGGCGGATCGGTCGGCGTGGTTCGGTCGGCTGCATGGTGTCTCCTCGGTCGATGCGATCAACCGTAGGAGCGCCGAACGGACATCACGAAACATTCCGTATTTCGCTGGCGTCAGGCGTGAGGAGGACTACTCCGCGGCCGCCAGGACCGTCCGCCCGAGCCGCACGAAGTCGTCCACACCGATCGCCTCACCCCGGGCGGTCGGGTCGATCCCCGCCGCCGTCAGGACCTCAGACGCGTGCGCACTGCCGCCGAGCACCCCGGAAAGGCTCTGCCGCAGCATCTTGCGTCGCTGCTGGAACGCCGCGTCGACCAGGGTGAACACCCGAGACCGCAGACGCTCGTCACCCGGGGGCTCGTGCCGGTCGAACGCCACCAGGACACTGTCGACGTTCGGCACCGGCCAGAAGACCTGACGGCTGACCAACCCGGCGGTGCTCCACGACCCGTACCAGGCGGCCTTGACGCTCGGCGACCCGTAGACCTTGCTGCCGGGGCCGGCGGCGAGCCGGTACCCGACCTCTGCCTGCACCATCACGAGCGACCGCTCGATCGACGGGAAGGTCGCGAGCAGGTGCAGCAGCACGGGCACGGAGATGTTGTAGGGCAGGTTCGCGACGAGGTGCGTCGGCTCGACGTCGAGGTCCGTGGCGGCGACGGTCATGGCGTCCTGCTGCACGACCGTCAGCCGGGCGTCCGGCTGCATCGACGACACCGTCGACGGGAGCTTGGCAGCCAGGCGCTTGTCGATCTCGACCGCGGTGACGGGTGCCCCGGTCTCCGTCAGGCCGAGCGTCAGCGACCCGAGCCCCGGGCCGATCTCGAGCACCTGTGCCGACGGGGTCACACCGGCGACCGACACGATCCGCCGCACGGTGTTGGCGTCGTGCACGAAGTTCTGGCCGAGCTTCTTCGTCGGGGTGACGTCGAGTTCGGCCGCGAGCTCCCGGATCTCCGCCGGGCCGAGCAGTGCACCCACGACTACTCGTCCACCGTCACGGGCTCGGCGTCCCACGCGCCGTAGACCAGCTCGGTGTTCGAGGCGATCTGCGCGGCGAGCATCGAGGCGTCCGTGCCGAGCGTCTCCGCCATCGACCGCAGGGTGAGCGGGATGAGGTACGGCGCGTTCGGGCGACCGCGGAACGGTGTCGGCGTCAGGAACGGCGCATCCGTCTCGATCATGATCAGGTGCCGCGGCGCGACGAGCAGGGCGTCGCGCAGCAGTGCGGCGTTCTTGAACGTCACGGTGCCGGCGAACGACATGTACCAGCCGCGCTCGGCGCAGAGCCGGGCGAGGTCCGGGCCGCCGGAGAAGCAGTGGAAGACGGTGCGCTCAGGAGCCCCCACGCGGTCGAGGACCTCGACCACGGCGTCGTGCGCGTCGCGGTCGTGGATCGTCAGCGCGAGGTCGTGCTCCTTCGCGATGCGGACGTGCTCCTCGAACGACCGGATCTGGGCGTCGCGGCCGTCCTCGCCGGTGCGGAAGAAGTCGAGCCCGGTCTCACCGATCGCCCGGACCCGCGGCAGCGCGGCGAGCCGTTCGATGCCGGCGAGGTGCTCGTCGAGCAGCCCCTGCTCCTGCAGCACGGGCGCTTCGTTCGGGTGGAGCGCGACGGCCGCGAGGACCCGGGGCTCACGGGCGGCGATCGACGCGGACCACTCCGAGGTCGCGAGGTCGGTGCCGACCTGCACGACGCCGCGGACGCCGACGCTCGAGGCACGGTCGAGGTGCTCGCGGTACTCGAGCGGTCCGTCGCCCCCGTCGCCGACACCGTCGGCGATCTCCATGTGGGTGTGGTTGTCGTACACCGGCACGACGAGCGCCTGGGGCAGTGGCGGGTACGTCAGGTCGCGCTTCGAGCCACCGGACCCCCCGTCGCCGCGGGACCGGACGTGCGACTCGGCGTCGGTCACGCGGAGACCTGCTCGATCCGCGGGAAGAGCCCGCTCTCGAGCGGCACCACGTGCGACGCACCCTGCCACTCGTACGCGCGGTCGACACGCTGCTCGGCGACGGACCCGCCGGCACCGATCGCGGCCCAGAGCTTCTCGGTCGCCTTCGGCATCACCGGGGACAGCAGCACGGTGACGGTGCCGAGGCCGCGGAGCGCGGTGGTCAGGACGGTGCCGAGCCGCTCGCGGTTGGCGTCGTCCTTCGCCAGTGCCCACGGCGCCTGCTCGGTGATGTACCCGTTCAGCGCGTCGACGAGCTCCCACACGCTGGAGATCGCCTCGTGCGGGGCGAAGGCGGCGATGGCGGCGTCGGCTCGCTCGGTGACCGAGACGGCCAGGGCGTCGATCGCCTGGTCGGACTCGGTCAGCGACCCGCGCGCCGGGACCTCGCCGTCGCAGTACTTCTGCAGCATGGCGACCAGGCGCGACGCGAGGTTGCCGTAGCCGTTCGCGAGCTCGGCCTGGTAGCGCGCCGAGATGTCTTCCCAGCTGAAGTTGCCGTCCTGCCCGAAGGTGATGGCGCGCAGGAAGTAGTAGCGGAACGCGTCGGACCCGAACGTGTCGGTGATCTCCGACGGCGCGATGCCGGTCAGCTTCGACTTGGACATCTTCTCGCCGCCGACGAGCAGCCAGCCGTGGCCGAAGACACGCTCCGGCACGGGCAGCCCCGCGGCCATGAGCATCGCCGGCCAGATGACGGCGTGGAAGCGGGCGATGTCCTTGCCGACGATGTGCACGCTCGGCCACAGGCGCCGGAAGGCCTCGTCGTCCTCGGTGCCGTAGCCGAGCGCCGTGACGTAGTTGAGCAGGGCGTCGAACCACACGTAGAGCACGTGGTCGCTGTCCCACGGGATCTTGATGCCCCAGTCGAAGCTGGAACGCGAGATCGACAGGTCGCGGAGCCCCTGCTTGACGAACGAGATGATCTCGTTGCGGACGCTCTCCGGCTGGATGAACAGCGGGTTCGACTCGTACAGGTCGAGCAGGCGCTGCTCGAAGTCGGACATGCGGAAGAAGTAGTTGCGCTCGGACAGCACCTCGACCGGGATCGAGTGGATCGCGCAGACCTGCTGCCCCTCGTACGCACCGGTGCCGGCGACCAGGTCGCTCGGCTGCTTGTACTCCTCGCAGCCCACGCAGTAGAAGCCCTCGAACTCGCCGGCGTAGATGAAGCCGTCGTCGTAGAGCTTCTGGAGGAACGCGGTCACACCGCGCTCGTGCCGCTCGTCGGTGGTGCGGATGAAGTCGTCGTTGGCGACGTCGACCGTGTCGAGGAGCGGCTTCCACGCGTCCTTCACCAGCCGGTCGGCCCATTCCTGGGGCGAGACGTCGTTCGCCGAGGCGGTGCGCAGGATCTTCTGGCCGTGCTCGTCGGTGCCGGTGAGCAGCCAGGTGTCGTCGCCGCGCTGCCGGTGCCAGCGCGCGAGGAAGTCCGCGGCGACCTCGGTGTAGGCGTGCCCGATGTGGGGCACGTCGTTCACGTAGAAGATCGGCGTGGTGATGCTGAACGAGGACCCGTCGGACATGCCGACCATCCTACGGGCGCGCGGAACCCCGATGACGCGCGCGGCGGTGGACTGTGGAGAACCGGGTCCTGGAGGCCCGTGGCGGGCCCGCCCCGCGCCTCCCGACCGACGGGCGCGAACGTGACGAGCCCGCTCAGCGTGCCGCGAGCGCCCCCTCGTACAGGTCCCGCTTCGACAGCCCGGTCGCGTCCGCGACCGCCGCGGCGGCCTCCTTCATGCGCATGCCCGCGGCCACCCGCTCGAGCACCAGCCGGACGCCGTCGTCGAGCGTCGCTTCCTCGGTGGCCTCGGCGGCTCCGGCGACGACGATGCAGATCTCGCCCCGCACGCCCTCGGACGCCCACGTGACGAGTTCGTCGAGTGGCCCGCGACGGACCTCTTCGTACAGTTTGGTGAGTTCGCGGCAGACCGCGGCGCGACGGTCGCCCCCGAACCCGACGGCCATGTCCGCCAGGGTCTCGGCCAGCCGGTGCGGCGACTCGAAGAACACCATCGTGCGCTGCTCCCCCGCCAGCGCCTGGAACGCCCGGCGGCGCTCCCCGGCCTTGCGGGTCGGGAACCCCTCGAACGTGAAGCGGTCCGTCGGCAGCCCCGAGACGGCGAGCGCCATGAGCACGGCCGACGGTCCCGGTAGTGCGGTGACGGTGACCCCGGCTGCCGCGGCAGCCTCGACGAGCGGGAAGCCCGGGTCGCTGATCGCGGGCATCCCGGCATCGGTGAGGACGACGACGTCCTCGTCGCGGGCGAGCTCGACGACCTCGGACGCCTTCGCCCGCTCGTTGTGCTCGTGCAGGGCGATGAGCCGCGGACGGTTCTCGATGCCGAGGGCGCGCATGAGGTGGATGGCGGTCCTGGTGTCCTCCGCCGCGACGACCGTGGCGTTGGAGAGGGTCTCGACGAGACGGCGCGAGGCGTCCCCGAGGTTGCCGATGGGCGTTGCAGCGAGGACGATCACGCACCCATTGTCCCCGCACGGAGGCGCCGGCGAGGCCCGGCGCGGCGACAGCGGCGTCGCCCGACGCGGCCGCGCGACGCGAGCAGCCCCGACGCAGCGGGGACCTGCGGTCGATCCGTAGGATGCTCAGCGATGACCAGCGAGCTGACCGACGACCGCACGGCCGTGCCCGGCGGGCCGGTCGGCTCGCGCCTCGACGACTGGTGGGGGCGCGTGTTGTCGACGTCCCGGCGGGTCGCCGTGTGGCGGTGGACGGGGCCCCTCGCGGTGACGCTGCTCGCCGCAGTGCTGCGACTGGTGAACCTCGGCACCCCGCACTCGCTGGTGTTCGACGAGACGTACTACGTCAAGGACGGCTGGTCGATCGTGCACCTCGGGTACGAGGGCACCTGGCCCGCGAACCCGAGCGGTGACACCGCACCGACGACCGACGACCGGTTCGTGCGCGGCGAGACGGACATCTTCACGAGCGCCGCGGAGTTCATCGCGCACCCGCCGCTCGGCAAGTACCTGATCGGCCTCGGCATGCTGCTGTTCGGCGCGGACAACGCGTTCGGCTGGCGCTTCACCGTGGCGGTGCTCGGCATCGCGACGGTGTTCCTCACCGCCGTGATCGCCCGCTCGCTGTTCCGCTCGACCATGATCGGCACGCTCGCCGGCTTCCTGCTCGCGATCGACGGGCAGGCCATCGTGATGTCGCGGGTGACACTGCTCGACGGCATCCTGACCTTCTTCGTGGTCCTGGGGTTCGGGGCGCTGCTGCTCGACCGGCGGCACAGTCAGCGGCGGCTCGACGAGTGGGTCGCGTCGCGGGCAGCCGAAGGGCGGCCGACCCTGTGGGGCCCGGTCCTCTGGTGGCGGCCGTGGCTGTTCGCGACGGGGCTGGCCCTGGGGCTCGCGACCGCGACGAAGTGGTCGGGGCTGTACTTCCTGGCGTTCTTCGCCGTGTACTCCGTGCTGAGCGACATGATGATGCGACGCCGCGCCGGGGTCGAGTTCTGGTCGTCGAGCGCGCTGCTGCAGCAGGCACCGGTGTCGTTCCTGCTGACCGTGCCGATCGCCGCGGTGACCTACGTCGCGTCGTGGACCGGCTGGTTCGTGTCGAAGGACGGCTGGGACCGCAACTGGCTGGCCTCGAGCGGCGATCGGTGGACGGGCGTGCTGGCCTGGGTGCCGGACAGCCTGCAGAACTGGTGGCACTACCAGTCGGAGATCTACAACTTCAACATCGGGCTGCAGACACCGCACTCGTACCAGGCGAACCCGCTGCTCTGGCTCGTGATGCAGCGGCCCACGTCGATGTTCTACGTCGGCACGGACGCCGGTCAGGACGGCTGCTGGGCGAACCGGTGCGGCGAGGCGATCACCGGCATCGCGAACCCGTTCATCTGGTACGCCTCGGTCATCGCGACGGTGGCCCTGCTCGTGCTCTGGATCCTGCGCCGGCGGTGGGAGTACGGCTTCGTCCTGCTCGGCGTCGCCGCGGGCTACCTGCCCTGGCTGATGTACGTCGACCGGACGGTGTTCCAGTTCTACACGATCGCCTTCGAGCCCTTCATGGTGATGGCGCTGGCGGCGGCGATCGGGTTGGTGCTCGGGTCACGGAGCGACGAACGCTCGCGCAGGTCGCGGGCGATCCTGTGGGTCGCCGTGTACCTGGGCGTCGTCGTGCTCGCGTCGGTCTACTGGTACCCGATGTGGACGGCGATGCAGGTGCCGTGGGACTTCGTCCGGTCGCACTACTGGGTCCCCAGCTGGCTGTAGCCGGTCTGGCAGGTCGGCCGGTCACGGCCGTCGCGCTGGGCGCTCTGGTGACGACCACCGCCGGACGGGAGGCCCGTGGCGGCGCCGCCACGGGCCTCCCGTGAGTCAGTGGTCAGGACTGCGCGTGCAGCGCGCGCTCGATCGACTCGCGGTCGAGCGGGGCGCCGAGCATCGGCACGGTGTCGTCGGTGCCCGGCAGGACGCCCTGGACCAGGAGTTCCGCGTAGCGGCGCCAGGCATTGGGGTCGTGCTCGCGGGTGGCGTCGGCGACCGCACCGACCATCGCGGTGAGCATCGGCAGGTCGCGGGAGTCGAACCCGGCGCGGACGACGCCGGCGGTCTCGGCGCGGCCGATGATGGCGGCGACCTGGCGTTCGAGTCGATCGCGTTCCTGCACGATCGACGGACGTGCCTTCCCGGCACGGACGATGGCGTCGGCGAGCGCGCGGTCACGGGCGCGGAACTCGAAGACGCCCATCAGGTAGACCCGGAGCGCCTCGCGCGGATCGGACACGTCGGCTGCTCGTGACGCGGCGTCGTTCATCGCCTCGAACTTGGTGGCGAGCAGCGCCTCGATCAGGGAGTCCTTGTCGGCGAACCGGCGGTAGACGGTGCCGACGCCCACGCCGGCTTCGTGTGCGATGTCGTTCAGCGTGACCGAGAGCCCGCGCTCCGCGAAGCACTTGCGTGCCGTCTGCAGGATCAACTCGCGGTTGCGTGCGGCGTCGGCGCGCAGCGGTCGCTCGAGGTCGGATGCGGACTCGGTGGTGCTCACGTTCCGACCGTAGTTGCACTTTCTGGGAACAAGTGGATGCCCTCCTTCCGTTTCGGTCTACACTGACCACAAACGGATGCCCTGCATCCGGTTCCGCTCTCCGGAGTGCCCGACGGCGCGCGCTCCTTCTCCCCTCCAACCATCTCCGAGGAGGCTGCCGTGACGGCAGAACACACCGTGCCGACCCCCACCGGGGCAGCACCCACGACTCCGGGCGCCACCCCCGCCAAGAGCAACCGCCGCTGGATCGCCCTGGCGGTCATCGCCCTCGCCCAGCTGATGGTCGTGCTCGACGCGACCATCGTGAACATCGCCCTGCCCTCGGCCCAGGCCGACCTGGACTTCGGCACCGACCAGCGGCAGTGGATCGTCACCGCGTACTCGCTGGCGTTCGGTTCACTGCTGCTGCTCGGTGGGCGCCTCGGCGACCTGTTCGGGCGCAAGAACACCTTCATCATCGGACTCGTCGGCTTCGCCGTCGCATCGGTGCTCGGCGGCCTCGCTGACTCGTTCGGCCTCCTCGTCGCGGCCCGCGCGCTGCAGGGCGTCTTCGGTGCGCTCCTCGCGCCGTCCGCCCTCGGCATGCTGACCACGACGTTCCGCGACCCGAAGGAGCGCGGTCGCGCCTTCGGCATCTTCGGATCCATCGCCGGCTCGGGTGCCGCCATCGGCCTACTCCTCGGCGGCGTGCTGACCGAGTACGCGTCGTGGCGCTGGTGCCTCTACGTCAACGTCGTCTTCGCCGTGCTCGGCGTGATCGGCGCCCTCGTCTTCATGGAGAAGCCGCCGAAGGTCGAGCGTCCGCGCATCGACGTCCTCGGGGTCATCACCATCACGCTCGGCCTGGTCGGCGTCGTCTACGGGTTCTCGAACGCCGAGACCAACGGCTGGGACTCCCCGGTCACCATCGCGATGCTCGCCGGAGGTGTCGTCCTGATCGCCGCCTTCGTGTTCATCGAGACCCGCGTCGCACACCCGCTGCTGCCGTTGCGCGTCGTGCTCGACCGTGACCGCGGCGGTTCGTTCATCGCGATCGGCCTGGTCGCGATCGGCATGTTCGGGATCTTCCTGTTCCTGACCTACTACCTCGAGCAGACCCTCGGGTTCAGCTCGCTGCAGACCGGGCTCGCGTTCCTGCCGATGCCGGTGTCGATCATGATCTCGGCGACGCAGATCGGCGGTCGCCTGCTGCCGCGCGTCGGGCCGAAGGTGCTCATCTTCGCCGGTGGCCTGGTCGCCGCGACGGGGCTGCTGCTGCTCCTGCGCACCGACCTCGACAGCTCGTACGCGGGCACCGTCATGCCGGCACTGATCGTGATCGGGCTCGGCATGGGCACGATCTTCTCGTCGGCCATGAACACCGCGACGACCGGGGTCGCCCGCGCCGACGCCGGCGTGGCATCGGCGACGGTCAACACCATGCAGCAGATCGGCGGCTCGATCGGCACGGCGCTGCTGTCGACGATCTTCGCCGACGTCGTGGCGAACAGCCTGTCCGGGCTGTCCGCCGCCCCGACGAAGCTGCAGCAGGCCCAGGCGACGCTCGACGGGTACCACGCGGCGTTCGGCATCTCGGCCGGGGTGCTCGTGCTCGTCGCCCTCGCCGGAGGCCTGCTCATCAACCGGCAGTCGGTGCGGGTCGAGCGGCTCGCCCGCGCCGGATCCGCCACGACCGGGAGCATCCCCGCCGCGGCGCACTGACACTGGCGCTGCGCTTCGGCGCTTCGGTGCTTCGGCCCGTTCCGGTTCCGCCGGGGCGGGGATGCTCCCGGTCGTGGCGGATCCGGCGCGGGCGAGCCGCTCGACCCGCACCGACTGCCGGTTGATGAGCA
>NZ_JAHEWS010000039.1:0-17696 GCF_018598405.1 Curtobacterium flaccumfaciens
GGGGGGGCGAGCAACCCGCACGACGAGACGAACCTCGCACCGTGCGGACTCGAACGAGCCCCGGCACGGCGATGTCGGCGGCGCCTGGCATCATCTCGGTGTGAGCAAGCAGGACGGACGGAACCGCCTCGTCTCCGACGCACCGGTGGACGACGTCTCGGCGACCGCGCTGCACGTCGACATGGACGCCTTCTTCGCCTCCGTCGAGCTGCTCGACCGCCCCGACCTGGTGGGGTTGCCGGTCATCGTCGGCCACGACTCCGACCGGTCGGTGGTCACCGCCGCCACGTACGAAGCCCGTCGTTACGGGGTCAACTCCGCGATGCCGATGGCCGTCGCCAAGCGCCGCTGCCCGAACGCCGTCATCGTGGAGCCGCACTTCGAGAAGTACCGGGCGAAGTCGGCCGCGGTGATGGCGATCTTCGACCGCTTCACGCCCCGGGTCGAGCGCCTCGGCATCGACGAGGCGTTCCTCGACGTCGCCGGCGCCCTCCGGCTGTACGGCACCCCGTGGCAGATCGGACAGGCGATCCGCCGCACGGTCTTCGCCGAGACCGGTCTGCACTGCTCGGTCGGTGCGGCGTCCACCAAGTTCGTGGCGAAGCTCGCCTCCAGCCGGTCGAAGCCGGACGGCCTGCTCGTCGTCCCCGCCGCCGACACCGTCGCGTTCCTCCACCCGCAGCCGGTCTCCGCGCTCTGGGGCGTCGGCGGCAAGACGCAGGAGACCCTCGAACGTCGGGGCATCCGCACCGTCGGTGACCTGGCGAACACGCCGCTCGGTTCCCTGGTGTCGGCACTCGGACCGGCCGGCGGGCAGCGCCTGCACGACCTGTCCTGGGGCCGCGACCCCCGCGTGGTCGACACCGGCGTCGGCGAGAAGTCCATCGGGCACGAGGTCACGTTCGGCCGCGACCTGACCGAGCGCGACGACGTCGCCCGCGAACTCCTGCGCCTCGCCGACAAGGTGGCCGTCCGCCTGCGCCAGGCCGACGTGCAGGCCCGGACCGTGGCGCTCAAGGTCCGCTACACCGACTTCACCACGCTCACCCGTTCCCGCACCCTGGCGGAACCCACCGACGTCGCGAAGCGCCTGCACCGCGAAGCCGTCGAGCTGTACGACGTGTTGCACCGACCCGGCAACCAGATCCGCCTGATCGGGGTGCGCGGCGAGAACCTCGTACCCGCGGCCGCGAGCAACGCCCTGTGGGACGACGACGCGCCGTGGCGCGACACCGAAACCACGGTCGACGCGGTCGCCGCACGCTTCGGCGCGGGCGTGCTGCGACCGGCATCCCTCGTCCGCCGGACCCCCGACGGTGGCGTCCCGCACGCCCGGCAGGACTGACGGTGGCGGTAGAATCGGGTTCAGTGAGCGCAGCGGAGTACGAAGACCAGCAGCCCGCCACGCTGTGGGCGGAGTCGGGGGACGACCAGTCCGGCGCAGGCGGATCGTCGTCGACGCACGACGACACGCACGCGCACCAGGCCCAGGCGCACCAGGCCCAGGCACACCAGGCCCAGGCACACCAGAGCCAGGCGCAGTCGCCCGGTGACGCCGCCCGTGACGAAGCCGACGCCGCGGCCCTCGCCGAAGCGGCCGGCAACTCGGCCGTCCAGCACCTCTCGCCGGCGTTCCCGGACCGCGCCGCCTGGGGCACGGCCTCGAAGCTCCGCGCCTGGCAGATCGAAGCGCTGACGAAGTACTTCGAGAAGGAACCCCGCGACTTCCTCACCGCCGCGACCCCCGGCGCCGGCAAGACCACCTTCGCGCTCCGGCTGGCGACCGAGCTCCTCGCCCGTGGCACGGTCGACCGCATCGTCGTCGTCGCACCGACCGAGCACCTGAAGCGCCAGTGGGCCGACTCCGCCGACCGCGTGGGCATCCGGATCGACCCGATGTTCAAGAACGGCGACGGGATGTTCGGCCGGCACTACCAGGGCGTCGCGATCACGTACGCCCAGGTCGGCATGAACCCCGAGGTGCACAAGCGCATCACCGAGGGCGGCCGCACCCTGGTCGTCCTCGACGAGGTCCACCACGGCGGCGACGCCCTGACCTGGGGTGACGGCATCAGGGAGGCGTTCTCCGGCGCCACCCGTCGACTGTCGCTGTCGGGGACCCCGTTCCGGTCCGACACCGCACCGATCCCGTTCGTGCAGTACGCCCCCGACGAGCAGGGCATCCGGACCTCGATCTCCGACTACAACTACGGCTACGGCCGTGCCCTGAAGGACGGCGTGGTCCGGCCGGTGCTGTTCATGGCGTACGCGGGCCAGATGCGTTGGAAGACCCGGATGGGCGACGAGATGTCGGCGTCCCTCGGTGAGCAGGTGACGAAGGACATCACGGCCCAGGCCTGGCGCACCGCGCTGTCACCCGAGGGCGAGTGGATGCCCGCCGTGCTCTCCGCGGCCGACAAACGCCTGACCGAGGTCCGGCGCGGTGTCCCCGACGCCGGGGGCCTGGTCATCGCCACCGACACCACCACGGCGCGCGCCTACGCCCGGATCCTGCAGCAGATCACCGGGGAGCGCCCCACGGTCGTGCTCTCCGACGAGGCCGCCGGATCGAGCCGCATCAGTGCGTTCGCCGACGACACCTCGCGCTGGATGGTCGCCGTCCGCATGGTGTCCGAAGGCGTCGACGTCCCTCGGCTGTGCGTCGGCGTCTACGCCACGAGCGCGAGCACGCCGCTGTTCTTCGCCCAGGTCATCGGCCGCTTCGTGCGTGCCCGGCGCCGCGGTGAGACCGCGAGCGTGTTCCTGCCGAGCGTCCCCGGTCTGATGGCCCTCGCCGCCACCCTCGAGCTCGAGCGCGACCACGCGCTCGACCGGCCGAAGGACGCCGACGACGGCCTCTACAACCCCGAAGACGCGATGGTCGCCGAGGCCAACAAGGAAGACCGCGCGTCCGAGAGCCTGCTCGAGGTCCAGCCGTTCGAGGCACTCGACTCGCAGGCGTCCTTCGACCGCGTCCTCTACGACGGCGGCGAGTTCGGCACCGGCGGCGAGGTCGGTTCCCTCGAGGAGCTCGACTTCATCGGCATCCCCGGGCTGCTCGAACCCGACCAGGTGCGCGACCTGCTCCGTGCCCGGCAGGCCACGCAGGCCAAGCGCTCCAAGGGCCGCACGGTCAAGGACGGCCTGCCGAAGGCGCCCGAGCCCGACCGCCCGATGTACATGACGATCAAGGAGCAGCGCACCGAGCTCGCACGGCTCGTGTCGATCTGGTCCCGGCACTCGAACGAACCGCACGGATCGATCCACGCCGAACTCCGGCGCATCAGCGGTGGCCCGGCCGTTGCTCAGGCGAGCATCGAGCAGATCCAGAAGCGCATCGACATCCTGCGCTCCCGCATCGGCGGCCGACGGTGACCGCCGCGTGATCGAGCCCGTCGACGATCGCACCTGGTACGTCAAGCGCGACGCCGAAGCCTCGCCCGAGGCGATCATCGACCGCTTCGGCGGCGGCTACCGACTGCGTCGATTCTCGCTCACCGAGTCCCGACGCACCGCGCACGGGGTGTTCACGGGCCCCGAACTGGCCGAGACCGCGTGGTGGCGGCTCCGCGACAGGCCGCGGAACTCATGACGCGCCAAGCCAAAGTCCGGTAGACCGGAGGAATGGCAGACTCGATCCCTCACGTCCTCGTCCTCGGCGGCGGCTCCGCTGGCTACACCACGGTCAAGCAGCTCCAGAAGCACGCGGCCACGGTGCCCATGCGGATCACGCTCGTGGACCAGAACACCTACTACACGTACCTGCCGTTCCTGCCCGAGGTCGCCGGTGGCCACATCGCGCCGAAGGACGTCACCGTCGAGCTGCGCCGTGCGCTCCGCAAGACCCGCGTCATCCAGGGCAAGGTCACGGGGATCTCGTCGGCGGACAAGACCGTGTCGATCGCGACCGCCGGCGGCGACGACCGCACCCTCGGCTACGACCACCTCGTCGTCGCCCTCGGTTCCGTCACCCGCACCTTCCCGACCCCCGGACTCGAGGAGTACGGCGTCGGCTTCAAGAGCGTCGAAGAGGCCGCCTACGTGCGCGCCAAGCTCCTCGACAACATCGCGAAGGCCGCAGCCACCCGGGACGAGGACGAGCGTCGCCGCCTGCTGACCAGCGTCTTCGTCGGCGGTGGCTACACCGGCGTCGAGGCGATCGGCGAGCTGTTCGACGTCTCGCAGGCCGCCATCAAGACCTACCCGTCGCTGGCCGGAGAGCAGCCCCGCTGGGTGCTCATCGACGCGCTCGACCGCGTCGCGCCCGAGGTCGGGCCGGAGCTGTCGAAGTGGACCCTCGAGTCGCTCCGCGCCCGTGGCATCGACGTCCGCCTGAAGACCACCATGCCGAGCGCCGAAGGCGGTGTCGTCAAGTTCTCCGACGGCGACGAGTTCGCCACCGGCCTGCTCGTCTGGACCGCCGGCGTCAAGCCGAACCCGCTCCTCGACGCCTCCGACCTGCCGCGTGGGCCGAAGGGCCACCTCGCCGCGAACGCGAAGCTCCAGGTCGAGGCCGAGGACACCCACGAGGTCGTGGAGGGCGTCTGGGGCCTCGGCGACGTGGCGCAGGTGCCCGACCTGACCGCCGACAAGCAGCCGGCGTTCTACCCGCCGAACGCGCAGAACGCCGTCCGTCAGGCCGTCGTGGCCGCCGACAACATCGTCGCGACGATCACCGGCAAGCCGCTCGAGGAGTACCGCCACCCGTCCATCGGCACCGTCGCGTCGTACGGTGTGGGCAAGGGTGCCGCGAACATCAAGGGCATCAAGATGACGAACCTGTTCGCGTGGCTCGCGCACCGCGCGTACCACGTGTACGCGATGCCGACCCTGAACCGGAAGGCCCGCATCATCATCGGCTGGATCACCGGCGCCGTGTCGGGTCGCGACGCGACCTCGCTCATCAAGGAAACGGACCCGCGACGCAACTTCGTCGAAGCTTCCAAGAGCTAGACGCACCCACAGATCGGACGGGAGGCGCGGTGCCAGCTGGCACCGCGCCTCCCGTCCGTCTGTGCGGACGCCCACCGCTTGTCCGCCATCTGCGGTCCTGTGTCCGTTCCAACGTGGCGCGCGCCAGCGTGGACGCGACGAACGAGAGGAGCGTCCATGCGCGCCATGACGTACCGCGGCCCGTACCGGGTCCGCGTCGAGGAGAAGCCGGACCCCCGGATCGAACACCCGAACGACGCCGTGATCCGCGTCGAGCGCGCAGCGATCTGCGGGTCCGACCTGCACCTTTACCACGGCATGATGCCCGACACCCGCGTCGGTCACACGTTCGGCCACGAGTTCATCGGGGTCGTCGAGCAGGTCGGATCGTCAGTGGAGACGCTGAGCGTGGGGGACCGGGTGATGGTCCCGTTCCACATCTCGTGCGGGACCTGCTGGTTCTGCGCCCGTGGCCTGTTCACGAACTGCCACAACGTGAACCCGAACGCCACCGCGGTCGGCGGCATCTTCGGGTACTCGCACACCACCGGCGGCTACGACGGCGGGCAGGCGGAGCGCGTGCGTGTGCCGTTCGCCGACGTCGGTCCGCAGGTGATCCCGGACTGGCTCGACGACGAGGACGCCCTGATGATGACCGACGCCCTCGGCACCGGGTACTTCGGGGCGCAGCTCGCGTCGATCCGCGAGGGTGACACGGTCGTCGTGCTCGGCGCCGGGCCGGTCGGGCTGTTCGCGGCGAAGTCGGCGTGGCTGATGGGTGCCGGCCGGGTGATCGTCATCGACCAGTTCGAGTACCGGCTCGAGAAGGCGCGGACCTTCGCGCACGCCGAGACGATCAACTTCGCTGAGGTCGACGACGTCGTGCTCGAGATGAAGAAGCAGACGGACTTCCTGGGTGCGGACAGCGTGATCGACGCCGTCGGTGCCGAGGCCGACGGCAACTACCTGCAGCAGGTCAGCGCGACGAAGTTCAAGATGCAGGGCGGGTCACCGGTCGCGCTGAACTGGGCGATCGACGGTGTCCGCAAGGGCGGCACGGTGTCCGCGATGGGCGCCTACGGGCCGATCCCGAACCTGGTGAAGTTCGGCGACGCGATGAACAAGGGCGTCACGATCCACATGAACCAGGCACCCGTGAAGCGGCAGTGGCCCCGCCTGCTCGAGCACATCCGAGCCGGACACCTCAAGCCGAGCGACATCATCACGCACCGCATCCCGCTCGAGCACATCGCCGAGGGGTACCACCTGTTCTCGTCGAAGCTCGACGACTGCATCAAGACCGTCATCGTCCCGTGAAGGAGCGCACCGTGTCCGACAACACCCCCTACGTCGCCGATCCGCCCCGCCGGGTGCCGTCGGCCGACGAACTCCGTGCCCGCATCCCCGGGTGGGGGAGTGACCTCGACCTCGAGAACCGTCCCTCCGTGCCGAAGCTGTCCCGCGAGGCGGGTTCGGCCACCGGCGCGCACTGGGAGGTCCCGCCGCAGCAGGACGGCGCGGACGGCCGTGAGCGCTCGATCGAGCACGCCCACGTGACGCCGGTGTTCGGCACCGCGCAGCCCCTGCACGGCGTCGCCGGGATCGTCCGGCGGTACGCCTACCGCCGGTTCAGCGAGGGGCGCCTCGCGCACTGGATGCTGCTCGTCGTCGGCGATCGCCTGGACGTGGCGACGCACCGGGTGACCGACGCGTTGCGGGGCCGGCCGGACCGGGTGATCAGCGAGACCGGCGTCGCGGCGGAGCGTGGGAACCACCCGGTGGCGTCGCGCCTCGGTTCGAGTCGGCGGGACTGGCGGCACCAGGTGCTCGACCCCGTCGTCGCGAACTGGGGGTGGCTGGCGGCCCTCGGTGCGGTCGTGCTGGTGGTGCGGCGGGTGCGGCGCTCGCGCTGACCGCGCGCGGTGCGGCGTTGCCCACTCGGTGAGACCTTCTTCCGTCACACGGAGTGCGCAACGTCGCACCGGCCCGCGACGTGCGCACGTTCCGGCCTGGAGGCGCGCTGCGGCCCCGCCCCGCGCCTCCAGTCCGCACGCGCCACGTCCACGGCTCGCACGAAGCGACGTGGCGCCCGTACCGCCCCGAACGCAGCGAGGTGGCGCCGGCGTGGATCGCCCTGCGCGCAGCGAGGTGGCGGGCCCGGCGTGGATCGCCCTGAGCGAAGCGAAGTGGCCCCCAGAGGCGGTGACGCCCTGAGCGCAGCGATGGCGGCACTCGCCGGGAAGACACAACAGAAAATGCCCCCCGACCGAAAGGTCAGGGGGCACGCATTTCCTGTGTCCGAGAGGGGACTTGAACCCCTACGCCCTAATACGGGCACTAGCACCTCAAGCTAGCGCGTCTACCAATTCCGCCACCCGGACAGGGTGTCTGGTGTCTGTTTCCCGGGTTGAACCCGGCGTTCCTGCCGAGAGAAGACACTAGCACGGGTCTGAACGCGCGATGAACACGGCCGCGCATCCCGGGCGAGTCCCGCGCGTCCGGTCCCGGCGACGGGGTCGGTGCCGACCGATACCGTGGAGCCATGACGAACCCGGAGCCGTCCGAGCCGCAGTCCGTGCCCGAGCTCGAGGCCACGGCGGCGATCGCCCGAGACCTCATCCGCATCGACACGACGAACTGGGGCGAGGGGAAGTCCCGCGGCGAGACCGAGGCGGCGCACTACGTCGAGGACAAGCTCCGCGCGCTGGGCCTCGAGCCGCAGCTGTTCGAGTCCGAGCCGGACCGCGTGAGCGTGGTGGCACGGGTGCCCGGCCGCAACCGTGACAAGCCGGCGCTGGTGGTGCACGGGCACCTCGACGTGGTGCCGGCCGACCCGGCGAACTGGACGGTCGACCCGTTCGGCGGGGTGGTCAAGGACGGTTCGCTGTGGGGCCGCGGCGCCGTGGACATGAAGAACATGGACGCGATGATGCTCACGTCGCTGGCCGATGTCGTCGAGCAGCACGGTGCGCCGGAGCGCGACCTGGTGATCGCGTACTTCGCCGACGAGGAAGCCGGGGGAGTCCTCGGCTCGCACCACGTGGTCGACCAGCACCCCGAGGTGTTCGCGGGGGCGACGGCGGCGATCAGCGAGGTCGGCGGGTACTCGATCACCCTCGGCGATCGCCGCGCCTACCTGCTGCAGACCGGTGAGAAGGCGCTCATGTGGGTGAAGCTCGTCGCGCGCGGCACCGCCGCACACGGCTCGCACGTGATCCGTGACAACGCCGTGACGAAGCTCGCGGCCGCCGTCGCCCGGATCGGCAGCGAGGAGTGGCCCGTCCGGCTCTCGGCCACGACGGACGCGATGGTGGCCGAGGTCGCACGGTTCCTCGGGGTCGACCCGACGGTGACGGGTCCGGACGAGGTCGCACTGGCCACCGGGTCGGCGTCGCGGTTCATCCACGCGGCCCTGCACACCACGTCGAACCCGACGGTGCTGACCGCCGGCTACAAGCACAACGTCATCCCCGACACCGCCGAGGCCCTGGTGGACATCCGGTGCCTGCCGGGCGACGAGGAGTCCGTGCTCGAGCGGGTGCGGGAGCTCGCCGGACCCGACGTCGAGGTGGTCATGTCGTTCCGCGACATCGGCCTCGAGCAGGACTTCGGTGGCCCGCTGGTCGACGCCGTCCGCGACGTCCTCGGCCGGCACGACCCGGGCGCTCCGGTCCTGCCGTACCTGCTGTCCGGCGGCACCGACAACAAGGCGCTCTCGACGCTCGGCATCGCGGGGTACGGGTTCGTGCCGCTGCAGCTGCCCGCCGGCGTCGACTTCCCCGCGATGTTCCACGGCGTGGACGAGCGGGTGCCGCTCGACTCGCTGGCGTTCGGTCGGCGGGTCCTGGGTGACCTGCTCGCCACGTACTGATATTGTTCATGGTCGCCGTCGTGGCGGTGCCCTGACCGACCTCCCCCGAAAGGCCCGTGCGATGCACATCCTCGAGGCGATCTTCCTCGGCTTCGTCCAGGGGCTCACCGAGTTCCTGCCCGTGTCCTCCAGCGCGCACCTGCGCATCGTGGGGCTCTTCCTGCCCGACGCGAAGGACCCCGGTGCGGCCTTCACCGCGGTGACGCAGCTCGGCACCGAGACCGCGGTGCTCATCTACTTCTGGAAGGACATCACCCGGATCATCGGGCGGTGGTTCCGATCGGTGGTCAAGCGTGACGTCCCGAAGGGCGACCCCGACGTCCGCCTCGGGTGGCTGGTGATCCTCGGCACGATCCCCATCGGCATCGCCGGGCTCCTGCTCAAGGACTCGATCGAGACCACGTTCCGCTCACTCTGGATCGTCGCGATCGTGCTCGTCGTGTTCGGCGTCGTGCTCGGGGTGCTCGACCGTGTCGGGCGCAAGGAGCGGCGGATCGAGCAGATGACCTTCCGCGGTGGGCTGCTCATCGGCCTGGCGCAGATGCTCGCCCTGGTACCCGGCGTCTCCCGCTCGGGTGCGACCGTGTCGATGGGTCTCGCGCTCGGGTACACCCGTCCCGCGGCCGCGCGGTTCGCGTTCCTGCTCGCGATCCCGGCGGTGTTCCTGTCCGGCTTCTACGAGGCCGCGACGAGCCTCGGCGACCACGGTTCGCCGTTCGGCCTCGCCGACACGCTCATCGCCACCGTCGTCGCGTTCGTGGTCGGGTTCGTCGTGATCGCCGCGTTCATGAACTACATCAGCAAGCGCAGCTTCATGCCCTTCGTGGTCTACCGGATCGCACTCGGTATCGTGCTCATCGTGTTGTTGTCGCTCGGAGTGATCCAGCCGTGAGGGCCTGGCAGGCCCCATCCGTCCCCGACGTCCCCGGCGCCGCGCCCCGACCGGTCGTGCACGACACCGCCACGGGCAAGCCCGTGGACCCGGCCTGCGACGAGGACCGCGCCGCGCTGTACGTCTGCGGGATCACCCCGTACGACGCCACGCACCTCGGCCACGCGGCGACCTACCTGGCGTTCGACACCCTCGGCCGTGCCTGGCGCGACGCCGGGCTCGACGTCGAGTACGCGCAGAACGTCACCGACGTGGACGACCCGCTGCTCGAGCGTGCCGCACGTGACGGCGTGGACTGGCGGGCCCTGGCTGCGGAACAGGTCGACCTGTTCCGCCGTGACATGGAGTCCCTGCGGATCCTGCCGCCCGACGACTTCGTGGCCGTCACCGACGAGGTCGAGCGCGTCGCAGAGGCCGTCTCGTTCCTCCAGGAGACCGGCTACGCCTACGAGGTCCCCACCGGCGACGCCGAGGGCGACGACCTGTACTTCGACGTGAACCGCCCGACCGACGCGTGGACCCTCGGCGACGAGAGCGGACTCGACCGCGAGACGATGCTCGCCCTCGCGGCCGAGCGCGGCGGCGACCCGGAACGCCCCGGCAAGCGCGACCCGCTCGACCCGCTGCTGTGGCGTGCCGCCCGCGACGGTGAGCCGAGCTGGGACACCGAGATCGGCCCCGGACGCCCCGGCTGGCACATCGAGTGCAGCGTCATCGCCGGCGACCGACTCGGCCTGCCGATCAGCGTGCAGGGCGGCGGGAGCGACCTCGTGTTCCCGCACCACGAGATGAGTGCCGGGCACGCCGCGGCCCTCGCACACCAGCCCCTCGCGAACGCGTTCGTGCACACCGGCATGATCGCCTACCAGGGCACGAAGATCTCCAAGTCGCTCGGCAACCTCGTCACCGTGCGCGGACTGCTCGACGACGGTGCGGACCCCCGGGCGATCCGGCTCGCACTGCTGTCGCACAAGTACTCCGACGACTGGGAGTGGTTCGACACCGAGCTGACGAGCGCCGAGACGCGGCTCGCCGGCTGGGACGCCTGGGCCTCCGGAGCGTCGGCGGGCCATGCCGACGACGCGGCCGACGTCGCGGCACGCATCCGGGCGCGGGTCTCGGACGACCTCGACACGCCCGGTGCCGTCGCCGCGGTCGACACCGCGATCGCAGGAGGCACGGCGTGCACGCCCGAGCTCGTCGACCTGATCGACGCGCTGCTCGGCATCCGCCTGGCCTGACCTCGCCCCACCGGCCGTCGCGCCGGCGCCGGAGGTGAGCGGGGTGTCGTGACCGTTCGTGAGTGGTCGCGACACGTCGGGCGCGTGCCGCCGAGGGGTCAGGAACCGTCGCCCGGGCGGGCCGCAACCGACGGTTCGTGACCACTCGGCGGACGTGAGCGGGGTGTCGTGACCGCACGCCACGACGGACGGGAGGGCCGTGGCAGGCCCGGCCCGTGCCTCCCGTCCGCTGAATGGTCGCGACACGCCGCGTGCATGCCGTCGAGGGGACAGGAACCGTCGCACGGGCGGGCGGCAACCGACAGTTCGCGCCCACTCGGCGGACGTGAGCGGGGTGTCGTGACCGCGACGGCTACTGCTGCGGCGGCTGCTGGGGCCGCCACGGCCCCTCGCCACCGGCGGTGCCGCCGTCCTTGCCGTCCTTGCGCTCACGACGGCGGAGGTACTGCTCGAACTCCTGCGCGATGGCGTCGCCCGAGGCCTCGGGGGAGTCGACCGTGTCGCGCGCCTGCTCCAGCTGCCCGATGTAGGACGCCATGTCCTCGTCGTCGGCGGCGAGGGCGTCGATGCCCTCTTCCCACTCGGTGGCGTCGTCGAGCAGCGTCCCGCGCGGCACCGTGACGTCGGTGAGCTCCTCGATCTTGTCGAGCAGCGAGAGCGTGGCCTTCGGCGAGGGCGAGTTGTGCACGTAGTGCGGCACCGACGCCCACAGTGACAGCGTGGTCAGCCCGGCCTTGTCCATCGCGTCGGCGAGGACCCCGAGGATGCCGGTCGGTCCCTCGTACGACGACCGGTCGACGTCGAAGGCGGCGCGGACGCCGGCGTTCTCGCTCGACACGAACACCGAGATCGGCCGGGTGTGCGGGACGTCGGCGAGCATCGCACCGACGAAGACGACGGCGTCGATCGAGTAGACGTCCGCCAGGTCGATGATCTCGGAGCAGAAGCCGCGCCAGGTGCGCGAGGGCTCCGGGCCGACGAGCACGAACACGTCGCGGTCGGTGGGGGAGCCGGTGGCGCCGATGACCGGGCGGCCCTCGGCGCCGGGACCGTGCAGCACGATCCGGGGCCACTGCACGCCCCGGTCGCCGTTCTCGTCGGTGCCGACGGTGGGCCGGTTGAACTGGTAGTCGACGTACCGCTCGCCGTCGAGTTCGCGCAGCTCGTCGAGCCCGAGCGACTCGACGATGCGCCGCGCCAGACCGCTCGCGGCCTCACCGGCGTCGTTCCAGCCCTCGAAGGCGACGACGAGCAAGCGACCGTCGCTGAAGGGGGAGTGCTGTGGCACGGAGCGGACCTCCTGGTGGTGGAGCGGAGCGGGGCGGGGGACGGACCCCCGGCCGGGCACGATTCAGGCATCCACTGTAGGCCCAGGGGGTGTCGCGCACGCGCGCGTCCGCGCCCAGCGGAACGGCCCCGGTAGACTCGTCGCCCGTGACCGCGCATCCTCCTGCCCTCGTCCCGCCCGCAGCCGTGCTGTGGGACATGGACGGCACGATCGTCGACACCGAGCCGATCTGGCAGCGGTCCCAGGTCGACCTGACGAACCGGTACGGCGCCGAGTGGACGGAGGAGGACGGCCTGTCCCTCGTCGGCAGCGGCCTCGAACGCTCCGGCGAGCTCCTGCGTGCCAAGGGCGTGGACATGGAGGTCGAGGAGATCATCCAGTGGATGACCGACTACGTGATGGAGCACCTGCGCGCCAGTGAACTGCCGTGGCGTCCGGGTGCCCGTGAGCTCATCGAGGAGCTCCACGACCGGGGCATCCCGACCGCCCTGGTGACGATGTCCCGGCGCAAGATGGCGCTCGTCGTCGCCGAGGCCCTGGGCGAGCGCGGGTTCCGCGTCGTCGTGGCCGGCGACGACGTCGACCGCCCGAAGCCCTTCCCGGACGCCTACCTGTCCGCCGCCGCGCAGCTCGGCGTCGAGCCCACCGCGTGCGTCGCGATCGAGGACTCCGCCACCGGTGTCGCCTCGGCCGTCGCCTCCGGCGCCGTCACGATCGCCGTCGAGCACATCGTCCCGCTGTCCGAGATCGCCGGCGGGGACGTGCACCTGACCACCCTGGCGGGCGTCGACGTCGACCGCCTGGTCGAGTTGACGACGCCGGCCCTGGCCGCACGGGCTGCGCAGGCTGGGCCCACGCCGCCGGTTCCGGACCGACGCGCCAGCGGCGGGCCGGCCGTGCCGGTGGGGAGAGGAGCGGTGCCGGACCCGGCGCACGCTGCGGACACCGAAGGGGTCACCCGATGAGCCACACCGACGACGCACGCGACGAGGCGGACGCAAGCAGCGCCTCCAGTCCGACCGCGGACCCGACCGCAGCGCTCCCGCACACCGCGGGCGGCGCACCGCACACGCCGCCGCGCGGCCCGTTCCGGGCCGGGGACCGCGTGCAGCTGACCGGTCCGAAGGGCAAGCTCACGACGCTGTCCCTCGAGACGGCCGGTGAGTACCACACGCACCGCGGGGTGCTCCGGCACGACGACGTGATCGGTCAGCCCGACGGCTCGGTCATCCGGGCGAGCACCGGTGACGAGTACCTCGCGCTCCGCCCGCTGCTCAACGACTACGTGATGTCGATGCCGCGCGGCGCCGCGATCGTCTACCCGAAGGACGCGGCGCAGATCGTGGCCTTCGCGGACGTCTTCCCCGGGGCCCGCGTGGTCGAGGCCGGCGTCGGCTCGGGGGCGTTGTCGCTGTTCCTGCTCCGCGCGATCGGCCCGACCGGGCAGCTGCAGTCGTTCGAGCGCCGCGAGGAGTTCGCGGCCATCGCGAAGGGCAACGTCGGCACCTTCCTCGGTGCCGTCCCGGACAACTGGTCGGTCACCGTCGGTGACCTGGTCGAGTCGCTGCCCGACGCGACGGAGCCGCAAAGCGTCGACCGCGTCGTGCTCGACATGCTCGCCCCGTGGGAGTGCGTCGACGCCGCCGCGGACGCACTCGTTCCCGGTGGGCTCATCGTCTGCTACGTCGCGACCGTCACCCAGCTGTCCCGCACGGCCGAGGCGATGCGCGACACCGGACGCTTCACCGACCCGATGCCGAGCGAGACTCTGGTGCGCACCTGGCACGTCGAGGGACTCGCCGTGCGCCCGGACCACCGCATGGTCGGGCACACCGGGTTCCTCATCACGGCACGACGCCTCGCCGACGGCACCGTGCTGCCGAACCTGAAGCGCCGCGCGGGCAAGGTCGAGTTCTCGGACGAGGACATCGAGGCCTGGACCCCCGGTGCCGTGGGCGAGCGGGCGACGAGCGACAAGAAGCTCCGCAAGGTGGCCCGGCAGTCTGCGGCGCAGGCGCGGAAGGTCGCGGCGGCCGAGGCGTCGTCGGCGGCGGATGGTGCTGCGGCACCGTCCGGGCCCGCTGCGGCTCCGTCGGACGCTGCTGCGGCTCCGTCGGATGCCGCTGCGGCTCCGTCCGGGGCCGTCGAGGACGAACGGTAGGCTGACGGCGTGCCCGTCCTGCATCGAACGGAAAGAGGGTCCGTGCGCACCATCCCCGCACTCCTGGTCACCATCGGTCTCGCGGTGTCCCTCACCGCCTGCGCCTCGAACGGTGCCGGCACCACGCCCTCGAGCTGTGCCGCTCCCGGTTCCGCGTCCGAAGCGGTGACCGCCACCGGCAAGTTCGGGTCAGAGCCGAAGATCACCGTGCCGAAGGGCCTGACCACCAAGGGCACCCAGGTGTCGGTGCTCACCCAGGGCAACGGTCGCGCGATCGACGACGGCACCCCTGTCCTGGTCGAGTACACCCTGGTCGACGGCTCCACCGGCGAGGTCGCCCAGACCAGCGGGTACTCGGGCCAGACGGCCCCGATCACCGCCGGCGCGAGCAACTACGGCGCCCTCGGTGCCTCGCTGCAGTGCGCCCACGTCGGCGACCGCCTCGCGGTGGCCCTGCCGAAGAGTGCGCTGAGCAGCACCGGCGGCAGCAGCTCGTCCTCCGAGAAGACCGAGGACGCCGTGATCGCCGTCATCGACGTCAAGCGCGCGTTCGACGCCCGCGCCACCGGCACCCCGCAGCTCGCCGGCGACAAGATGCCCGCCGTGGTGCTCGCCCCCTCCGGTGCCCCCGGCATCACGATCCCGTCGTGGAGCGCCCCGAAGTCGAACGAGACGCACCTGCTCCGCAAGGGCGACGGCCGCGAACTCACCGCGAAGGACACCGCGGTCATCAAGTACACCGCGGTCACGTGGGGCGCCGACCCGTCCGTCGCCGGCTCGAGCTGGACCGACGGTTCCGGCGCGCAGGCCATCCCCCTCACCAAGGGCCAGATCGACGAGGGCGTCCGGAACGCCATCGTCGGGCACCGTGTCGGTGACCAGGTGCTGGCCGTCGTCAACCAGCAGGGGACCGCGTACGCGTACGTGATCGACGTCCTCGGAGCGATCTCGAGCTGACCTCGATCGACCGTCCACCGACCGCGGCGCGGGTGCACTCCGGTACACCCGCGCTGCCGTAGGATCGGCTCGTGCCAGCGACCCGTGTGCCCCGTGTGCCCGCCGAGGAGCGGCTGTTCAGCCTCGTGCTCGCGCTGCTCTCGACGGAGTCCGGGCTGACCAAGGCCGAGATCCTGGCGAACGTGCAGGGCTACCGCCAGCGCTTCTCGCCCGGTGGCGACAACGCCTCGCTCGAGCGGCAGTTCGAACGCGACAAGGACGACGTCCGTGAGCTCGGCATCCCGCTCGAGACCATCGAGACACCGGGTTCCGCCGGCAACAACCAGACGCTGCGCTACCGGATCCCGAAGGGCGAGTACGACCTCCCCGAGGACGTCCGGTTCACGCCGGACGAGTCGGCCCTGCTGTCCCTGGCCGCGATGGCCTGGCGCGAGGGCGCACTGTCCGCCGACTCCCGCCGCGGCCTGCTCAAGGTGCGGTCTGCCGGCGCCGAGGACGACGACGGTGCCCTGCAGCTCGGGGTCGACGCCTACGCCCCACGGCTCCGCGCCCGCGACGCGGCGTTCGAACCGCTGCGCTCGGCGCTCGACCGCGGAGCCGCCGTGCGCTTCGACTACATCACCCCCGGGCAGCACGACGCCCGTCGACGTGCGGTCGCTCCGCTCGCCCTCGTGCAGCACGGCGGTCGCTGGATGCTCGCCGCGCACGAGTTCGCGACGACTTCCGACAAGAACTACCTGCTGTCCCGCATCGTCGGACCGGTCACCCAGTACGAGGTCGGTCAGCACACGGCGCCGGTCGGCGCAGCGGAGCGGACCCTCGCCGAGCTCGAGCGGATCTGGGCCGAGCGCACCGCACGCATCGCCGTCACGCCCGGGTCCGACGCGGAACGCCGACTCACCCGCCGTCGCGACACCGAGACCGACGCAGACGGCTCACTCGTGCTGCACCACGTCGACCCGCAGATCCTCGCCGAGGAACTCGCTGCCTTCGGGCCCGAGGTCCGGGTCCTCGAGCCCGACGACCTCCGCTCCCGCGTCGAGGAACGGCTCCGCGCCCTCGTTCGCGACCACAGCGACGACGAGCGTGCCGCAGCCCCCGGAGAGGACCCCGCTCGTGGCTGACGCCCAACCGTTGCAGGCCCAGGACAAGCTCGCGTTCCTGCTCGCCCTCGTGCCGTACCTGATCGACCGCGAGCGCGTCTCGGTGGCCGAAGCCGCCCGGCACTTCGGCGTGCCCGAGGCCCGGATCCGCCGTGCCGTCGAACTCATCGCGGTGTCCGGCGTGCCCGGCGAGACGATGCAGTACCAGCACGGCGACCTGTTCGACATCGCCTGGGACGACTTCGACCAGAACGACATGATCGTGCTGACCAACCTCGTGGCGATCGACGACTCGCCCCGGCTGTCCGCCCGCGAGGCGTCGGCACTCATCGCCGGGCTGCAGTACCTGTCCGCGTTGCCCGAGGCCGCCGACCGTGACGCCATCCGCGCGCTCATGGCAAAGCTGTCCCGCGGTGCCGGGGGAGCGGCGTCGACCGTCGCCGTCGGGCAGGACCTGCACGACGTCGCGCTCGCCACCATCCGTCGTGCGATGTCCGATGGTCGGGGTCTCGTCTTCGAGTACGCCGGACCGCGCACCCAGGGCAGCACGCGTCGGGTCGACCCGCTCCGCGTCGAGTCGATCGACACCGACTGGTACCTCCGCGCATGGGACCTCGACCGGCAGGCGCTCCGGACGTTCCGGCTCGATCGCATGTCCGGGGCTCGCGTCGACGACCGCCCGGCCGAGAAGACGATCGACCAGGTCGTGATCCCGGACACCCTGTTCCAGCAGGCCGCCGACGACGTCATCGTCACGGTGGAGCTCGACTCGACCTCGCTGCCCCTGGTCGCCGACTTCCTGTCCGACACCGCCGACGCGCCCGACGACGATGGTCGTGTCCGCATCCGGCTCGCGGCGTCGCACGGGTTCGACGGGGTGGTCCGACTCGTCGCGGGGTTGCCCGGTCGCGCCGTGGTGCTCGACCCGCCCGCGGCCCGTGCCGCGGTGCGCGAATTCGCCGCCGCGGCCCTCGCCGTCGGCTGAGCGTCCGCCGCTGCGGCCCGTTCGAGCGCTGCGCGTTCCGGCCAGTACGCCCGTTCTGATCAGGTACGCCCGATCTCGCTCGGTGCGCGTCGGGTGCCTGGTCGTTCCGGGCGTACCTGGTGTGTTGATCCGACCAGGTACGCCCGATCTCACCCGGTACGCCCGGTCCCGCTCGGTGGACCTCGGGTACCTGGTCGTTCCGGGCGTACCTGGTGTGTTGATCCGACCAGGTACGCCCGATCTCGTCAGGTGTGCCCGATCCCGCC